>JAHXIM010000495.1:0-4923 GCA_025655635.1 gamma proteobacterium symbiont of Lucinoma myriamae
TATAACATTTCTGGTTGATCTGGTCACTCAAAAGCAGGATTAATTCCTTATATTTCAAATAGATAATATGTTTTTCAGGGTTGACTAATTATAAAAGACAATTCTGCTGGATGCCATGCATTGCTTTGTATTATCATAGATAATAACCTATTTTTATTATATAGAGCCTACTTTACAAATATTACAATCATTTTAAAAAACATCTATTTATGACTGAACAACTCAATGCCAGAGCGTGGTTATTAAAAGTAAATGAGCTTATGGATTCTGCTGCTGCTCAGAAAAAATTAGCTTCTAAAAGCATTAAAATAATGAATGTCTGTGGTGGTCATGAGCGTTCCATATCAATGGCGGGGATCCGAAACACCCTACATCCGCAAATTGAACTGATCCCGGGCCCCGGCTGTCCAGTTTGCATCTGTCCTGAAGAAGATATTTATCAGGCAATACAACTCGCCTTACATGAAGACATTATTCTGGTGGCCTTCGGTGATATGCTCAGAGTACCGGTCAACGTTGCTAAGAAATCAATTCGAACCCTGCAGGATGCCAGAGCATCAGGTGCTGATATACGCCCTATTGCATCCCCCTTAGAGGCCCGACAAATTGCTCTTGATAACCCGCAAAAACAAGTTGTTTTTTTTGCTGCAGGATTCGAAACAACTACCGCCCCGACTGCCGGATTAATTGCTGAAGGTATTCCTGATAATTTATTATTTTTATTATCGGGCAGATTGACATGGCCTGCTGTTTCCATGCTGTTAGAATCCGGCTCCCCCGGATTTGATGCGCTGGTCGCTCCTGGCCACGTTGCCACCATTATGGGTGCTGATGAATGGCAATTTGTGATCAGTCAACACCATCTGCCCACTGCAGTGGCAGGATTTACCACTGAAAGTTTACTGGCGGCTTTTTACTCAGTCATTCGCCAAAAGCTGGATGACCGTCTATTTCTGGATAATTGCTATCCTCAATTAGTTACCAATGAGGGCAACTTGTCGGCTCAGAAACAGCTTACTAAAACAATGGATATTGTTGATGCTAACTGGCGTGGCATTGGAATTATACCTGGCTCAGGTTTTGAATTAAAAACCATTTACAAGCAGCATAATGCACGCATAATATTCCCTGATTATGCAAAAAAAGCACGCCGCCATATTGGTGAGATGCCGGCAGGATGTGATTGTGCCAGTGTAGTACTGGGCAAAAAATACCCTAACCAATGTAAACTCTATGGTACAGTCTGTACGCCGAAAGAACCGATTGGCCCCCGTATGGTTTCTGATGAAGGTGCCTGCCGAATTTGGTGGACACATGGCATGCGGGATCGAAGTTAATCTATGCCTGCCAACAATCATAACGTTAAAATTAACACTTTAGAAATAAAAATAAGCGGACAGGTTCAAGGCGTTGGTTTTCGTCCTTTTATTTATCGCATAGCCAACCAGTATAATCTGACAGGCTGGGTGCAAAATCGTTCTGGTGAAGTGATTGTTCTGGCACAAGGTCATGAGCATAATCTCAATGCTTTTCAGAATGCTGTTTTAACACAGCATTCTCCTTTGGCAATACCTTTTATAGAGTCTGTTAACAGCATTGAATGTGAACCTTTAAATACTTTCATTATTTCTAAAAGTTCAAGCAGTGCGCAGGCACAACGACATATCCCGCCTGATTTTTTTACCTGTAATGACTGTCTTGCTGAATTAACAGATCCTCATGAAAGACGTTATCGCTATCCTTTTATTAATTGTACTCAATGCGGACCACGCTATACCATCATCAATGATCTGCCCTATGATCGTTCTAATACCAGTATGTCTGATTTTCCTTTGTGTACTTCATGTTATAAAGAATACAGTAACACGTTAGACAGACGCTTTCACGCTCAGCCGCTAGCCTGTAGTGAATGCGGGCCCGAACTCACTTTTATCACTGAGCATTTTTTTTTTAAAAAACAGCCTCTAAAAAAACTGCATCTAAAAAAAGAGGCACCGGGAATGAAGCGACATTGGCAAGTACTGTGGATGCTTTAAAACAGGGATTAATTATTGCGTTAAAAGGTATTGGCGGCTATCACCTTATTTGTGATGCAACCAATGAAGATGCTGTACAACGCTTAAGAAAACGTAAACATCGTCCAGACAAACCTTTAGCCATTATGTTTTCTTCTTTGCACAATGCAAAAGTTCAGGATGGTTTATCTCAACTGATGCGTTACTGCTCTCCTGATAAAATTGAAGCAAACACAATTTCGTCACCACAAAGACCAATTGTCTTAATAAAGACAAATAACACGCTTTTGGCACCCGCTGTCAATACCGGTCTCAATGAGATCGGTGCTATGTTAGCCTATAGTCCTTTACATTATCTGCTGCTCAAGGATTTTGGCTTACCCATTGTCGCCACTTCCGGCAACCTGAGTGGCGAACCGGTACTCACTGATAATCAGCAGGCACAACAACGACTGCATAAAATTGCTGATGCTTTTTTACATCACAACCGCTCAATTTTACGCCCTGCTGATGACTCGGTAGTACGTATTATTCATCATAAAAAACGTTTATTTCGTATTGGTCGCGGTATTGCACCGCTTGAATTCAATCTGCCTTACATGCTAAAAGAACCGATACTAGCTGTCGGCGGACAAATGAAAAATACCATTGCACTGGCATGGGATAATCGACTTGTTATTTCACCTCATATCGGTGAGCTTGACAGCAAGCGTAGTACGGAAGTATTTGCTCAGGTCATTGATGACTTATGCCATCTGTATCGAGTGACACCCAAACATATTATTTGTGATGCGCATCCTGACTATTTTTCCAGTCGTTATGCCCACGCTTATGCACGCACACATAAAATTTCATTAAGCCAAGTCCAGCACCATAAGGCACATGCAAATATTGTCTGTGGGGCTTATAATATTAAATACCCTAAGAAAACCAGCAGCAAAAAATATTTAGTATTTACCTGGGATGGTACGGGGCTGGGTGATGATAAAACCTTATGGGGCGGCGAAAGCTTTTATGGTCATGCCTGCAACTGGCAGAGAGTCACATCAATAAAACCCTTTTACTTATAAGGTGGAGATAAAGCAGCTCGTGAACCCTGGCGTTCAGCCTGTGCAATTTTATGGCAAGAAGGAATTGTTGAAAACAATTTTTCAACTAATAAAACATCAAGAACACTGGCATTTCAGGCATGGAATAAAAGACTAAACACGATACAATCAAGCTCTATGGGTCGCTTATTTGATGCAGCCAGTGCATTATTAGGCCTGGGAGAAATCTCATCATTTGAAGGACAAGGGCCTATGCTTCTTGAAGCATTGCTGGCTGATGCCGTAGAAACAAATGCTGAATCTCTTTCCGCAACGTGGCATAACATCGATAAAAGTGCCTTACCTCTTTATCACCAACAAGATAATAGTTCTGCTGACAAGCAGTTATTAATCATTGCTGACTGGAGTGAATTATTATCATTATTGCTGGATGAGACACAAACCATAGAGAAAAGAGCACTCTGCTTTCATCTAAAAATAGCAGAAACTCTTATTGCTCAGGCAAAAGAAATAAGAGCATCAAAAGGTGATTTTTGTGTCGGTCTCAGTGGCGGTGTCTTTCAAAATAAATTTCTCAGTGAAACTATTTTAAAACGTCTTGAAGAAGAAAATTTTGCATCGTTTTTACCCGAAGAAATCCCTTATAATGATGCAGGTTTAGCCTTTGGGCAAATTATCGAAGCAGTACATCTATGAGCAGGAAATATAAGTATTCACTATGAATGATAAACAAGAAAAATTCATCTCTCTGGCACATGGCAATGGTGGTCGTTATATGCGAGAGCTAATTGATGATCTTTTTGCCCGTCATCTGGCAAACCCTCTACTAAACACACAAAATGATGCCGTAAGCCTGACGCTTGAACAGACAGAGATTGCCTTTACCACGGATGGTTTTACTGTCAACCCACTTGAGTTCCCCGGAGGAACGATTGGTTCATTGGCTATTCATGGTACCGTTAATGATCTTGCTGTAGCCGGAGCAATACCCAAATATCTGAGTCTCAATGCATTCATTGAAGAAGGTATGTCCTTTACTCAGTTAGAACGTATAGTAAAAAGTATGGCTCAGGCAGCATCTGAAGCTGGTGTTGCTATTGTCACCGGGGATACAAAAGTGGTTCCCAGAGGTGAAGGTGCCGGTGTGTTTTTTGCCACCAGCGGAATCGGTATTAAAACAAATAACATTAGTCTAGGTATGTCACAGATCAAAACGGGTGATAAAATTCTCGTCAATGGTACTCTTGGCGATCATGGTACTGCTGTTATGCTGGCACGAGAGCAGTTTGGTCTCAAAGGTGATCTGCAATCTGATGCCGCTTCTGTTTTAGCCTATACCCAATCATTATTATCTCTGGAAGGACTGCGCTTTATGCGTGATCCTACACGTGGCGGACTGGCTTCAGTGTGTAATGAAATCAGCCGGGCCATCAAGCAGGAAGTGCATTTATTTCAAACAAAAATACCGATACATGATCAAGTAGAAAGTGTCTGTGAGATTCTAGGTTACGACCCGCTTTATCTCGCCTGTGAAGGTCGAGTGGTTGCTGTCATTGCCGAAGAACAGGCACAACAGGCACTTGAGATGTGGCAAGCTATAGAAGGTGGAGAAAATTCCAGTATCATTGGCGAAATTAAAGCAGGCGATGCTTATGTTGTTTTACAAACAGAACTGGGAGGAGAACGTTTTCTGGAAGAACTGGAAGATGATCCATTACCAAGAATTTGCTAAAATTATTAATCTGTAAAGTAGTCATTAGCTGTAAAAGCAGTCAAAGACCTCCGGCAAAGCCGGAGGCTTGAATTTGTTAACCGCTCAAAGCGGACTAATTTGTTAACCACCTGAAGGTGGTGCCGCT
>JAHXIM010000495.1:4933-5112 GCA_025655635.1 gamma proteobacterium symbiont of Lucinoma myriamae
CGAATATGAAAAAAATGGTCAGCAAGAGATGGTCTTTGTCGATGGGCAAGAAAATATTAAAGCTTATGAGTACTCCGTATTAGTGACTGAGTCAAAGACCTCCGGCAAAGCCGGAGGCTTGAATTTGTTAACCGCTCAAAGCGGACTAATTTGTTAACCACCTGAAGGTGGTGCCGCTT
>JAHXIM010000338.1 GCA_025655635.1 gamma proteobacterium symbiont of Lucinoma myriamae
TACATTTTTTTCACCAAATCGACCAGAAAATCTGTGCTTATTGTAATATTTCTGGTCTTTATGGTCACTCAAAAACAGGGATAAATCCTTACATTTCAAATAGATAATATGTTTTTCAGGGCTGACTAATTACAGTACAACTTATTAACACATCACCCCTTGTCAAGAATATTGATGGTCAATAGACAGACTATCTCTGGCCTGATTTACTATTAGCTTGACGATAATAGTTTTGATTATTTCCCGAGTGACCTGAACCAGCCGGGCTATTACTTTTATTCGATTTTCTTGATCTTCTTTTTTGTTCACCTGTTTTTTGAGCAGATGAACGATTATCTCCACCTCTTCTTTTAGAACCAGAAGTATTACTACCTGCAGATTCTTGTCCGCCAACATGTCTTTTATTTTTACCTGTTGGTTTGTGACCCCGGGCATTTTCACCTGAACGCTGTCCATCACTATGCCCTACTTTTGGCATTTTGGGCCGTTTAGGTTTCTTATGTTTTGCCGGGCGTTTACGCAAATTAGAGACAGGCAAATCATGCACGGGATCAAAGCCTTCGACATATTCACGTGTTAATAGTTGATTGATAAGATTTTCAATATCGCTGAGCAGCTTAAATTCATCCGCGCTGACCAGAGAAACAGCTTCACCCGTTGCTCCCGCACGACCAGTACGACCAATACGATGTACATAATCCTCAGGTACATTAGGTAAATCAAAGTTGACCACATGAGGCAATTGCTCAATATCCAGACCTCGTGCTGCAATATCAGTAGCCACTAAAACTTTGACCGTTCCACGTTTAAAGCTTTCCAGTGCTTTGGTGCGTGCTGCCTGGCTCTTATTACCATGAATGGCTGCCGAACGAATACCGTAGCCTTCAAGATATTTTGTTAATCGATTGGCACCATGCTTGGTTTTAGAAAAAACCAGAACTTGTTCCCAGCGGTTTTGACTAATTAAATGCATGAGTAAGGCCGGTTTCTGTTTTTTATCAACTGGACAAATCCATTGTTTGACAGATTCAACCGTAGTATTTCTTGGACTTACTGAGATTTCAACCGGGTTATGCACCATACCTTTGGCTAAATTACGAATATCATCAGAAAATGTCGCCGAAAACATCAGGTTTTGGCGATTTCTTGGTAAATATGAAATAATTTTACGGATATCATGAATGAAGCCCATATCCAGCATTCGATCTGCTTCATCCAGAACCAGCACTTCAAGATCATCAAAACGAACGGCATTTTGATGATATAGATCCAGTAAACGTCCGGGGGTAGCAACTAATATGTCCACTCCTCTGCGTAACTTCATCATTTGCGGATTGATCTTTACCCCGCCAAAAACAACAGTTGAGTTTAAGGGAAGATTTTTTCCATAGGTAACGACACTTTTTTCTACTTGAGCCGCTAATTCACGTGTTGGTGTTAATATCAGCGTACGAGCCTGATTAGACCTTGCTCTTTGGCCTTTTGATAAAACTTCTAAGATAGGCAATGTAAAGCCTGCGGTTTTACCCGTACCTGTCTGGGCTGCTGCCATAACATCTTTACCGTCCAATACAGCAGGTATTGCCTGTGCTTGAATGGGTGATGGAGTGTCATAACCTTGCTCAGCAATAGCATCAAGGATCGGAGCAGATAAGCCCAGGGACGTAAAACTCATAGAAATTCTCTTAAATTGATTGTTTGGAGGGGCGTACATCTTACAGCATATCACGCATAATTACTATAAAATAATCGGTTTAGGACTATTAATAAAAAAACAGTTTAAGACTATTAACAAAAACCTGGTTTAGGGCTATCAAAAAATCACAATTCCGGTATCATTCATAAACAATGAAAATGAATGCCTTCTTATCTGTCATTTAAATATCATTTATAAATAAAGAGACTTAATGTCTAATTCAAAAAAAGCACATAAAACATTTATTAATGGTTTAAATTGTTCGCAATCTATTATTGCCCAATATGCTGAACATTACCAACTGGATTTAGCCACAGCATGTAAGCTGGCTACCGGTTTTGGCGGTGGAATGGGACGAATGGGAGGTACTTGCGGGGCGTTAACTGGTGCTTACCTTGTTCTGGGATTAGAATATGGTTCAGAAAATTCATTCCAAAAAGATAAAAAAAATCAAACCTACGATAAAATTCAGGATTTTACAAAAAAATTTGAACAAAAAAATGGTGCCTGTCAGTGCTGGGAATTACTAGGCTGTGATATTAGTACTGTGGAAGGATTTCAACAGGCAAAAGAACAAGGCTTAACAAAAAATAAATGTCCGGGATTTGTAAAAAATGCCGTTGATATTCTTGAAGATATCATTAATAAAGACAAATAATAATTATAGTTCAACAGGATTTACCTGTTACAAGGAGCGCATTAACGATGTTTCAATTCATTAAACGGCATTCAACAATAAACAAACTGGTTATGCTGGGTATTGTTCTAGGAATTGTATTTGGTATTATCCTGCCGGAAATTGCATTACAACAAAAAGTCATTGGTACTGCATTTGTTAATCTTTTAAAAATGTTAGTCGTTCCTCTGGTGTTTGCTTCTATTTTTGCCGCTGTGTCCGGGTTGGGGACATTAGAACAATTAAAAGACATTGGTATTAAAACCATACTATTATATGTCCTGACCACAACACTTTCTGTTTTGTTAGCTATTATCGCAATGAATATTTTTGATATTGGTGAGGTTGTTTCATCACAAGGACTGGAATATAAAAAGGCTTCTGAAGTCGGTGAGTTTTCTGTTGGAACCATGTTTCTCAGTTTTATTCCCACCAATATTTTTAAGGCTTTGGCAACCGGCGATCTAATGAAAGTGATTATTTTTGGTGTTTTACTCGGAATCGCTACTCTGTTTCTTGAAAAAAAAGAACATGCTTTATTATTAGGTTTATCCACAGCATTCACTAATGCCATGTTAAAAATTGCAGAATGGATCATTAAATTAACCCCCTTTGGCGTCTTCAGCCTGATTAGCTATGTCGTTGCTGAACAGGGCATTGACGTTATTATCGGCCTATGGAAATATATATTGGTAGTGATACTGGTTTTATTGATTCATGGTTTAATTACTCTGCCGACTGTATTATCCGTATTTGCTAAAATTAATCCCTATCAGTATTTAAAAGCAATACGAGAAGTGCCTTTAATGGCATTTTCCACAGCATCCAGCGCAGCAACATTACCCATCAGCATGAAAGTTGCTCAGGAAAAAGGTGGTGTCAGAAAAGAAAGTGCAGCCTTTGTACTTCCTTTAGGTGCAACAGTTTCTATGGATGGCACAGCGGCCTACTTAACCATTGCGGTTATGTATATCGCCAATTTATCAGGCTTTGTTTTAGGCTTTGGTGATCAGGTCTTATTAGGAATAACCGTTGTTGCATTAAGTGTTGGTGTGGCAGCACTTCCCAGTGCATCATTAGTCATGATGGTGGTGATCCTAAATGAAATTGGCTTATCAGTGGAGTATCTGGCGTTAATCGTTGCCGTAGACAGAATATTGGATATGGCAAGAACATCTCTCAATGTCACATCTGATATGGTGGTCACTAAAATAGTTGATATCAACAGTAAATAATCTTGATTCAGTAATAGCTTATTGGATATAGCCTGATGCACAAACACCTCAGATTTTTTATTCTATTACTCGTTTTGCTTATTGTTGCATTAGGCACCCTGGCAACCAATATGCGTGCAACTGATTGGTCCCATCCGTTAAGAGTAGTCATCTATCCCATTAACGGTGATCAGAACGATACAACAGAAGACTATATAACACGTCTGGATGAACAGGACTTTTCACCTATAAAAACTTTTTTTATAGAAGAGTTAGAGCAATACGGCATCACATCAGATGAACCAATTCATATTGCCCTCTCCCCGCCTGTCAGACAACTGCCACCCCAAATTCCTCAACAGGGTAATACTCTGGATATTATTTTATGGAGTTTAAAACTACGTTATTGGGCTTTTCAAAGAGATGAATATCAAGGGCCTAAAGCAGAAGTCCAATTATTTGCACTGTTTTTCGATCCGCTAACATCACCAGCAGTGAAACATTCTACTGGTTTGGAAAAAGGCCATCTTGCCGTCATTAATTTATTTGCCGATAAAAGACATAAAGACAGTAACTTATTTATTATTACTCACGAATTATTACATACCCTCGGAGCAACAGATAAATATGATTTAGCAAACAATAAGCCTGTTTATCCTCATGGTTTTGCCGAGCCTGAGCTGCAGCCGCTTTATCCTCAAACTTATGCCGAAGTCATGGGTGGACGAATCCCTATTAACGAAGATAATAGTAAAATTCCAGAAACACTTAACGAAGTGATTATTGGTCAGCAGACAGCAATGGAGATTCGTTTAATTAAATGAATAAGTAATGGTCTTCAGTATAAACAATGATTACAAATATTAAACACCTTAATTTATTTTTTTTCTCTAATCCCGGTTAATTTTTGCGGCCCTTTAAAAAAGCTTGTATCTATATTATAAATCCCCTACTATTCATATCCCAATTAATTATGCAGTTATTACCCCATACAATTAGCAGACAATAAAAAATTAGGAGTCCAGAAATGGCAAAAGTTACACTAAAAGAAACCATCACTTCAGATTCATCAGGCGAATTACCGGGGATTGGCAGTACTGCCAAAGATTTTAATCTGGTTGCAGGAGATTTGACTGAAAAAAATCTGGCAAGTTATGAAAGCAAGAGAAAAGTTTTAAACATTGTACCCAGCCTGGATACACCTGTTTGTGCAAGTTCTGCACGACAGTTTAATGAGGTGGCTGCCAGCTTAGACAATACTATTGTTTAGGTTATTTCAGCAGACTTACCTTTTGCCCAGAAACGTTTTTGTGAAGCAGAAGGCATTAATAACGTAGAAATGCTGTCCACTTTCAGAAGCAGTTTTGCTGCAGATTACCAACTGGATATTGTCGCAGGACCTTTAACTGGTCTCTGCTCCAGAGCTGTCTATAATACCCCAAAAAATTAAGACAACAAAATCAGAATTCATATTCCTAAAGAGTTAAACTAAAGTCAATAAACAGGAGTAAGAGATG
>JAHXIM010000375.1 GCA_025655635.1 gamma proteobacterium symbiont of Lucinoma myriamae
TAATTCATTACGGTTAGTGAACCGCCCATTGCGGACCCGCATGATGGGTGGTGTGGGGGCTGTAGGAGAGAAACCTGTGGCTACCCGATTCGGTAAATGCTATGTTGTCAAAATAAAATAACTCAGTATTACACGTTGCTCTGGCATTAACCGGAAAGCGGTTCCCTTCCATAAACATCACAGCTTCAGCAAAAGTTTGCCCGGGACCAATGATATCGACCACTTTTTCATTACCTTCAGGTGAGGTTTGAAATAACATTATCTGCCCGCTGCGCACTAAAAAAAAGCGAATGGCATCATCACCCTGCTCAAACAACATTTCATTTCTTTTTAATGAGGTCAGGTTTGACTGTTTAAGAATACTGTTGAAAGCATCATCGGGTAAGCGACGGAACAAATAATGCTGACGTAATTCTTGTTGAAAAAGCTTACTAATACTCAATGGATAACCCCTATTTTGAGTTTATTATTATTATTTAATTTGGTTAATAAACGAGCAAATTATAGATGACTCATAGGGAAATTGAAAGATAAATTGAGCCTTATAGACGCTGAGTGTTAAATATTTAATACGGATTTATTATTAAATCAAACTATTGATTCTGTAACAAAGACCATTCATTCGCTAGATCAGATTTGTTCATAAAAGAAACTATTCCCTCAAAACTAATCTAAAAATTACTTTTTTTCAGAAGAATACTTATTCACCGGATTGTTTATATTTGTTGAACATAATAACTTTTAAGAAAGCTTCAGTTCTATTAGTATGCAACTAATCAGAAGCCATTTTATTGAAACTTATTAATTTTATGACTAATATTACATTACGTTAATTCATACTATTAATGCGATATGTTATACCTAAAGAGAATTTATTATGAAAAAAGTTAAAATTTTTTCTGCTTTTATTATGGTTTTGTTAAGTGGTTGTTCGTCAATTGGCAAAATAGAAAACGACTCTGTATCGCAATTACCCCAGGGACAGCAAAGATACACTATCAGTAATTATTCTCAGCAGCACCCTGCGGGAGATACTCTGTTTTTGCTGGCTTTTTCTGGTGGTGGAACTCGGGCTGCTGCTTTATCATATGGCGTATTAGAAGAACTCAGAGATACTCGTTATCAATTGAATGGCAAGGATGTGCGTCTGCTTGACGAAGTGGATCGTATCAGTTCGGTTTCTGGTGGTAGTTTTACTTCAGCTTATTATGGCTTATTTGGTGAGCAAATCTTTGATGATTTTAAAGATGTTTTTTTATATAAAGATGTTCAAGGTGATTTGAGTAGTCTTGTACTTGGTTTTTTTGATCTGATCGGTCGAATGTTTTCCTCAAGCAGTCGAACAGAAGTTGCCATTGATTACTATGATAAGCATATATTCCGGGGAAAAACGTTTGCCGATTTTCAGAAATCAGGAGGGCCATTAATACTCATTAATTCCACCGATTTGAATTCGCAAAGCCAGTTCATTTTTGTGCAGCCCCAGTTTGACTTTCTATGCTCCGATTTGTCTCAGTTTAAGGTTGCAAGAGCTGTGGCCGCTTCCTCTGCTGTACCGATATTATTCCCACCCATATTATTAGAGCGGCATGGAGATTGTCACTATGAAAAACCTGTCTGGTTGAGTAAGGCTGAGAAAAGGGCAGAACAAGAGAGTAATCAGCGTCTAAAAGGATCAGTCAGTGCATTAAATTATTATCTGGATAATGATAACCCTCCCTTTGTCACGCTGCTGGATGGCGGGATAACCGATAATCTGGGTTTACGGACGATTCTAAATACTGTGAGTCTCTCTGGTGGTGCACAAAAGGTTTATGACAAAACATATAAAAATCAGAAACCACCAAAGCGGTTAGTCGTAATTGTTGTTGATGCTTCAACTACCAGTGAAACAGAGATTGGAAAAAGCAAAACTTTACCTTCAATAGGTGATACATTAACTGCGGTTACGGATATTCGGTTACACCTTTACAATACTGAAACCAACACCTTGCTGAAAGAACAGCTAATGAAATGGGCCAATAAACTTTCCACGAAAGAGAACCCTATCACACCGTATTTTATTGATCTGGATGTGACTGATATACAAAATCACGAAGACCGGGTGTTTTTTAATCGAGTGCCCACCAGTTTTTCACTGGAGAAAGAACAGGCAGACAGGTTGATTGAATTGGCCAGGAGTATGTTACGTCAAAATCCTGAATACAAGAAATTATTGCAGCAATTGGGTGCCAACCGTTAGAAGAAACAAATATCCACTCAAAAAGGAAATGGAAATGGAAATTGAAACAACACAAATCAGAGAAATGATTAAAAAGGATCTCACTGATATTTTAATTCGTATAGCGCTAGTTGGATTTTTGGTGTTTATGAGCATGAAAGTGTTCAGCCCATTTATGGGATTAATGTTATGGGCTTTAATTCTTGCAGTAACCTTATTTCCTTTACACCAGAAACTTGCCAATAGGCTAGGGGGAAAACAAGGGCGAGCTGCAACTATATTGGTCTTGTCCGGGGTACTTTTTCTTGGCATTCCGACAGTGATGTTAAGTGGTTCTATGGTTGATTTTGTCCAGGAAGTTCATACTGATTATAAAAATGATTCAATCTCAATAAAAGAACCAGCACCAAGTGTTGCACAGTGGCCGCTTGTAGGAAAAAAAGTCTATGAAGTATGGAGTCAGGCAGCAAAAAACTTGCCTGCTTTATTAAAAAAACTACGGCCGCAAATTGAAGGCTTTGCTAAATCAGCTTTGGGATTTGCTGCTGGTATGGCTGGCGGTTTGTTTCAATTTTTATTTTCCATGGTCGTTGCCGGGATTATGTTAGCCTACGGCAAGTCAGGCAGTGATAGCATGTTAAAAATTATTAATCGTCTGGCAGGGTACAAAAAAGGTAAAATGTTACATACACTTTCTACTGCAACAATTCGTTCTGTATCAATGGGTGTTATCGGTGTTGCAGCTATTCAGGCGCTATTATTTGGCTTGGGTTTTATTTTTATCGATTTACCAGGCGCTGGTATTATCGCACTGGTCATTCTGGTCTTTGGTATTGCTCAATTACCCGCCCTTATTTTTACAATACCTACCGTTGCATTTATCTGGTGGAGTGGTGACTCAACGCTGAGCAATGTATTTTTTACTGTCTATTTCACTGTGGCGGGTTTCTCTGATAATGTGCTTAAGCCAATATTTCTTGGTCGTGGGGTCGATGCACCGATGCCAGTCGTTTTATTGGGTGCCTTAGGTGGTATGATAACAGCTGGGCTGCTTGGACTCTTTCTTGGTGCGGTTTTTCTCTCACTTGCCTATGTCATTTTTATGGCATGGGTTGATGATGAAAACTTTGATGATGGAAAGATTGAAAAAAAAGGAAACCCGGATTCTTTGGTTGAAGGCAAAGGCTGAAAATGCTTATAAAAAAACTGATTCGTTATCTGGTTCTGCTCTTGGGGGTATCGGCATTGGTTGCCTGTACGACCGTCGGGCCAGATTATCAGGAGCCTGTTGTTGAATGGCTGAAAGATTGGCAGCCTTCAGCTTATGGAGACTCTTATGGAAAAGACAGTCATGAAGAAAAAGAACAACTTGATATTCAATTTTGGTGGCACTTATTTAATGATCCCATGTTAAATAAACTTATAGAGACTGCTAAAAGTGAAAATCATTCACTGCGCATTGCAGGGCTGAGGATTTTTGAAAGCCGTGCGCTTCTAGGCATCGCCAATAGTAGTCTTTATCCCCAACTACAGCAGATCAATGGCAGTACTACTTACGTCAATCAACAATCTCATGGGGGTAATGCGCCTAAAAGTCAGAGCTTTACAAATTATCAAACAGGATTCAATGTAGGTTGGGAGCTGGATTTCTGGGGACGTTTTCAGCGTGGTATTGAATCAGCTGATGCCGCCTTTTTTGCATCCATAAGCAATCAGCAGGATGCACAAGTATTGCTGGTTGCTCAGCTCTCTAATGCTTATTTTGGCTATCGAACCACACAGGCTCGCATTAAAATTGCACATGAAAATGCTAAGATTCAAGAGCGCAGTTATGAAATTACCACCAATTTGTTTAAAAGTGGTGAAGGTTCAGAGCTGGATTTGCAACAGGCAAAAACACAATATTTAGCCACGCTATCAACGATTCCTCAGTTAGAAATTTCTCTGCTGCAAACTCGTAATGCAATAGCTATTCTTTTAGGAAAGAAACCCGGCGTTCTTTTGGAATTAGAAGCAACGGCATCTGGATACCATTGGCCAGATATTTCTCCTGAATACTTTCAATATATCCCGGCAAATATGCTGACTCGTCGTCCTGATATCCGTACAGCCGCGTGGCAGGTTGCCGCTCAATCCGCTCAGATCGGTGTTGCTGAGGCAGACTTTTACCCGGCAATTTCATTATTCGGGACAATCGGTTGGGCAGGGAGTGACATAACAGGCAGTTCAGATACGAGTACCTTCTCCCTTGGTCCCAGTTTTACCTGGAATATTCTGGATTATGACCGTATTGAGAACAATGTGCGTATACAGGACTCTCGCCTGCAGCAATTAATAGAGCAATACCAGAATCTGGTTTTACAGGCGGCAAAAGAAGTGGATGATTCTTCTTACAGCTTATTGAAAACCCATGAACAAAAATTATTAATTGATAAAAGTTTTATCGCATCTCAGCGGGCTTTGGCGCTGGCTAATATTCGCTATCGAGAAGGTTATTCTGATTTTCAACGAGTACTGGATGCTCAACGTGCTATGTTTGCTCAGACGGATAACCAATTCGTTACACAGGGCACTTATATTGCAGAAATTGTTAGTTTATACAAGAGTATGGGTGGAGGCTGGACGGAAATGACCAATGATCAACTACTCTCAAGTAAAGTGAAAGAAACTATGCAGGAACGTACAGATTGGGGTGATTTATTAACGGTACCCCTATCTTTTTCAACTAATAGTTTACCAGTAACTAAAGTGCCAGAGGCTTCATCGCATGAGTAATAAAGAGCAAGAGCAAGAGCAAGAGCAAGAGCAAGAGCAAGAGCAAGAGCAAGAGCAAGAGCAAGAGCAAGAGCAAGAGCAAGAGCAAGAGC
>JAHXIM010000370.1 GCA_025655635.1 gamma proteobacterium symbiont of Lucinoma myriamae
TGAGGGGCTGTTAGGGTTAGTTGCGTCATGTGCTAATCTTGATCCCTATTTATATAAAAATCAAGCACTTTCATTGATCACGGGTATACGTTTAATATCATGCTTTGTGATCGTTTTTGAATGAGACTTTAAGTTCCGTCCTAACCCTGTCACTGTAACCTGATGCTTTGTTAAAGCTGAAGTGACTCCCGCCATTAATGCTTTTAATCTCACTTTATGAATATCAGGGCATGCAGTCGATAAGTTTTTATGTAATAATTTCTTGGCTTTCATGGTAGTTCTCAAATAAGTTTGTAGGAAAACTCATTTGATCATGCTCTGCCATGAAAGTCGATCATTTTTGGGGTTATGCTAAAAAATTCGTGGGGATAACTCAGCTTTCAAATACAAAAAAAGCAAACAGCGTCATAAAAAAGTGATAAAATACTAAATTTAATCCTGAATTTAATATTATATGATTGTATCTGTTATTTTATCTTGTAGCCCAGGCAATTATCTCCGGACACGCTCTCCTCAATTCAAAATATTAAGTGATAGTTAAAGAAAGAACACTCATTAATATAGGATAAAATAAAATTATGCTCAAAACATACAGAAAAAATGAAATTGTCAAAAATGTTCTCTAGTCTAAAAACAATGTTTTTAATGAGGTACCTCAAGGAATTTTATCGATTCTTAAAACATGTATTAGAAAGTAGGGAATTACTTTTCACACTTTCTAATACTGATTTTAAAGAGCAATATTTAGGCTCATATTTAGGAATATTTTGGGCTGTTCTTAGACCTGCTTTATTTATTGCAGTCATATGGTTTATTTTTGGTATTGGCTTTAAATCTAAACCCGTAAATGATGGTACGCCGTTCATCCTTTGGCTTCTATGCGGCTTTATTCCATGGTTCTTTTTTGCAGAAGCTGTCAATAAAAGTATGAATGCAATCGTCAGTAATGCCTTCTTAGTCAAAAAAGTGGCCTTTAGAGTCAGTATATTACCACTAGTAAAAATACTTTCTACATTGTACATACATATTGTTTTTGTCGGAATACTCCTTTTTATCTTTATACTTTATGGTTATTATCCAACTATTTACTGGATACAGATCCCGTATTTCATTGTTTGCACAATTGTTTTGACATTAGGTCTTGGGTGGCTCACATCTTCTCTGAAAGTCTTTATTAAAGATATTGGAGAAATCATAGGGTTAATAATACAATTTGGTTTTTGGCTGACACCGATCTTCTGGTCAATCAATATCATTCCTGAAAAATACCACAGCATCATCAAGCTCAATCCAATGTTCTATATCATTGAAGGCTTTAGAAATACGCTTATTCATCAAACATGGGTTTGGGAAAGCAGTGATCTTACAATATATTTTATAGGCATAACTATGGTCATTTTTGTTTCTGGTGCCATAATGTTTAAGAGACTAAGACCTCATTTTGGGGATGTTTTGTAATGAATAAAAATATAGCAGTCAAACTTCAAAATATCTCAAAAATTTATAAATTATATGATAAACCTGTTGATAGATTAAAAGAATCAATTCACCCATTGAAAAAAAAATATCATAAAGACTTCTATGCTTTGAAAGATATTAATCTTGAAATAAAAAAGGGTGAAGTCCTGGGTCTCGTCGGAGTCAATGGTGCTGGAAAATCAACATTGCTTAAAATTATAGCAGGAGTAATAACACCCACAGCCGGTAGAATTAATATTCATGGCAAAGTTAATGCTATTTTAGAGCTTGGAACAGGATTAAAGCCTGATATGACAGGCAGTCAAAACATAAAACTTAGCCTTCAGATAAATGGTATTGAAAAAAATAGAGAAAATATATCACGGGATATTATAGATTTTGCAGATATTGGTGAGCATATAAATCAGCCTGTAAAAACCTATAGTAGTGGAATGAAAGCAAGATTGAGTTTTGCTATTGCAACAAGTACAGATCCCGACATTCTAATTGTGGATGAAGTTCTGGCAGTTGGCGATGTACTTTTTCAAAGAAAATGTTATAGGAAAATTGAGAAACTTTTTAAAGATGGTAAAACAGTTATCTTTGTTTCACACTCAGCTCAGTCTGTTATAGAATTTTGTTCTCGTGCGGTACTGCTTTATGATAGAGAGATTATCCTGGATTCCGATCCTAAAAAAGTGACTGACTTTTATCAAAAACTTGTTTTTAGTAAGAATCACCGTAGCGTTTTGGATGAGATTAATGGTAATGTATTGTCATTACAAAAAGATAATTACAAAGATGAAAAGCTAGATAAAGACTTCTATTTACCTGACTTTAAATCAAAGCCGATTGAGTATAGAAACTATGATGTAGATATTTATGATATTCAAATTAAAGATACAAATGGAAGGCGTGTGAATGTTTTAAGAGCAAATAATCATTATGTCTATGAATATAAAATAAAGCCAAATGTTTTTTTTGAAAATTTATTTTGTGGTATGCAGATAAAAACGGAAAAAGGTCAGATCGTATCTGCTTGTACAACTTTCGACAAGGCTAAAGAATTTTTGGCGATTCAAGAAAATGATGAAATACTGGTTCAATTCCACTTTACATGTAATATGAATTTAGGAATATTTTTTACTAATGCTGGTGTGGCTAGACAAAATGATAATAGTGTTGAATATTTAAATAGAATTGTGGATGCATTAGTCTTTAAGATTGAAAAAACAACATGTTGTGCAGGTCTTATCTCTTTAAACATAAATACAAATTATACTAGGTTAAATTAAGGAATATAAAAATGCAGACTGTAAGGGAAAATTTAAAGCAGACAATGTTAGCTAATTTTACAGTAGAAAATTTAGTGGTAGATAAAAAAGAATTTCAACACTCTATACAAATTAAAGAAGGTCAAATAGGTCTAGAAAATTCAGCATATCAAGAGTATGAATTATCTCAACAGAGAGACCTAAGTCTAAAGTTTCATTGGGGGCATGACCATGATTTTGGTTCTTTTTTTATGAAAGGTAGAATGGGTGATAGACATATAACATTGATTGATGAATTTTGTTCATTATTCAATATAGATTTGGATTTTTTTAAATATAAAAAAATTTTTGATGTTGGTTCTTGGACGGGAGGAACAGCTCTATTGTTGTCAGCTTTATCTAAAGAAGTCTATTCAATCGAAGAAGTGAGTATGTACGAAAAAACTACTCAGTATTTAGTTGATTCATTTGCTTTAGATAATTTACAAATTCAAAATTGTTCATTATACAGTTGCAATACAGATGATTTGTATGAAAAGTTTGATGTGATCTACTTTCCAGGAGTTTTATATCATCTATCCGATCCACTGATCGCCTTAAGAATTTTATACAACAGCTGTAAAATTGGAGGTAATATTTTAGTTGAGACTGCAGGTATTGAAATTGATGAGCCTTATTGCCGATATGAAGGTTCTATGGTTTATCATGGTGCTGAAGAAGAACAAAATCGAGGTGGTTGGAACTGGTTTGTTCCAAGTCCAGTAGCTCTGGAGCGAATGTTGTATGCTGCTGGGTTTGATGAAATTGAAATTAGTTTTTCAGGAATATTTAAAAATAGAATCTATGCAGTTGCAAAAAAAACAAAATTAGTCGGAATAACAAAAGCTGGATTGTCTGTACAAGCAATAAGATAAATAATTTTTTATAAAACATCATACAAATATATAAGACATAGATAAAATTCAAGAAGATATAAAATGGAACAAAAAAAATTAATATTTTTAATATCTCAACCTAGAAGTGGTTCCACATTAATTCAGAAATTGTTAGGTGCACACAGTAAAATATATACAAGAAGTGAAACATGGATGATGTTAAATCCATCGTATGAATTAAAACGTACTGGTATAGAAGCAGAATATAATAAAGATTTAGCATACAGAGGTCTACAGGATTTTATTTCTAATTTGCCTGATGGAGGAAGAGAAAAGTATATTAAAAAAATTCGCAAGATGTATTTATCCTTGTATGGTGAGTACATACAAAAAAATCCTGAAAAGTCTTTTTTAGACAAAACACCAAGATACCATCTTGTTATTGATGAATTAATTGAAATATTCCCAGAAGCAAATTATCTTTTGCTTATTAGAAATCCTTTGGCTGTTTTGGGCTCTATAATAAATACTTGGACAAAAGAAAATTGGAAAAAACTCTCGAACTATAAGGTGGATTTAGTAAATGGAATTGATAATATTCTTGATGCAATGGAGAAACATCAATCCTCTA
This sequence comes from gamma proteobacterium symbiont of Lucinoma myriamae, assembly GCA_025655635.1. Lineage (GTDB taxonomy): Bacteria > Pseudomonadota > Gammaproteobacteria > GRL18 > GRL18 > GRL18. The sequence continues at coordinate 4,239 of JAHXIM010000370.1, forward strand.
TGTACATTCTTTACTATGAAGAGTTATTGAAGAATGAGACAAATGTGATGACGGATTGTGTCTCTTATCTAGGTTTTGAATTTGAAAAAAACATGTTTAACTATTATCAAGATGAATCAGAAAAATGGTTGTATGGTGATCCTGAAAATATATATAGTAAAAAAGGCATTGATACTACAAATGATGAAAAATGGAAAAAAAATTTACCCAATCCTCAATATTGGCGTGCTTTATATGATTATCTTATGCTTATTGGTGAAAAAAAATACACTAAGCTTGGATATAATTATGGTGAAAGCTTAGCGATATTACAAAGTACCATGCCTGCCCATACATTAAATGAATTAGAGATTAAAACAGTATCACTATCTTCTTTTTTGGACAGTGGTAAAAAAAGTTTAGTAGAAAAACAATATATTATCGATGCCCGAAATAAAGAACTTAAAAACAAGCAGGCTATTATTGCTCAAAGAGATAAAACAATAAAACAGCAAGAGCAGTACCTACAAAAGAAACAGTCTATTATCAATGAGCGAAATAATGAAATTGAAGAGGCACGGTCCATTATTGCCCAAAGAAATGAAGCCTTACAGAAAAAAGATGAGTATGTACATGAGAAACAAGCAATTATAGATGCCCGAAATAAAGAACTTGAAAACAAGCAGGCTCTTATTACTCAACAAGATAAACTATTAAAGAGTAAGAGTAAGCAATTATAAATGAACAAAATAAAGAACAATAGATATGTATTGATTAAAATATCATCAGTGTTCCCCTTTAAATCAACAGTGTTTTAAAAAGGTGCTTGTAGATGCGTCATTCCAACTTGATTAAGGCATAACTCAA
>JAHXIM010000148.1 GCA_025655635.1 gamma proteobacterium symbiont of Lucinoma myriamae
TGGTTGGATACAATTTACATAGCGGTGATCCTCCTACAGGGGACTTACACCCCATTAGTTTATGCCCATGACGGGCGTACACAAGAAAAAAAATGTCTGATGTTTAGACTTCTCAGTTATTACCCGAACTTCATGTTTTTCTTCCAGCTCCGACTTTGCTCTATTCTTTACTTCAAGCCTTGCCAGTGTTACCAGTAACAAAGCACCTGTCAGCCCCGCTCCGATTGCCGCTTCAGCCAGGGCAACATCCGGAGCATCCAGTCGAACCCAGGCCAATGCCATTAATAGACCGAAGGCGATGAACAGCACAATGGCCTGAAACAGATCCGGACTCGCCAGAGCCCGCCAGGCCAGCCATAACAGGGCAAAACCTAACAGGGTGTCAAATACCAGCTGCAATAGAGTCATCAACGGTAATAAGGTTATTGCTTCCATGGTTCAATACCTTTTTGTCGTGCTGCTTTAGCAATCAGATGGGCAACACTGGCACTAGAAAGCAGTACCAAAAACCAGATCAAGAGTAACTTACCCGCCACAGCCCAGGACTCCACTTGCAAAGCAAGACCCAACACCATCAATCCCAGGCCGACATTATCAGCTTTTGTCAGTGCATGCAGGCGAGTATAAACATCGGGCGCTCAAACGCCTGTGCCAGCAACAATACACAGGCGACCGCAGTGGTACCGAATAATTGTGCTGCCAGCATACGGGCTGCTGATGTTGGTCCTCGTAAAACACGCCACAGCCCCGCCACCAATGTCAACAACAGGAAAAGTGCGATAGCTAAATACAGTATTTCCATGAGCTATTACTCTTCTAATCTGACGGGTGTGACAAAGCCTTCCGGTTTGATGGCAAGCACCGAACAGTCAATTTTGTTAAGGACTGTTTCAGCAGTATTACCCATCAAAAAACCGGGAATTCCAGTCCGTCCAACCGTCCCCATCATAAGGAGATCAATTTTTTGTTGTTTTACCATTTCTGGAATCATATCTTTGGCAAAACCTTTCACCAGATGTACCTTTGGTTTAAGGAAATCCGTAGCTTCCTCAGCGCCCTTATCAACAATGCCAGCAAGTAAAGTGTCTAACGAGTGTTGGTGATTAACACGCGTCCTGTCCACATAATCATCGACATAGGCCTTTGGTTGATACGCGAGGCCGGAACGCATACTGCTCTCACCATAGGCATGCCAGACATGGATAATGTGCAATTCACTGAAATCCGATAGCGCCAGTGTTGCAGACATCTCCAGGATGCGCCGATTGAGTGCATTTTCTTCCGGTTTATTGTCAAATGGATCAAAGTCCACCGCTGCCATGATTTTTTTTTAAGGTCCTTGCCTGGACGATTTAATGAGCCAGACCGGGCAAGGACATTTACGCAGCAAGTGCATATCCGAACTGGCAAAAAGCTTGTCCATAATCCCTTCTTCATCCACCGTTTTTATAAGCAAATCAATTTTTTGCCTAAGAACCTCCCGGATGAGTGCCAGAAAAGCCACTCCTGTCAGTACCCTGGCATTAATGATAATATTTTTCTCAATTGATGCCACCATAGTTTCCAGTTGAAACTGCTGTTTTTCTATTATTGCATCATGCAGATCTGACAGGGACATACCATGAACTTCCTCACTACTTCGCGTTGGAAATTCTTCCAGAATTGATACCACGGTCAGTTGCGCCTGATTGTTCTCTGCCAGCATCACCGCCCGCTCAAACGCATCACCACCCTGCAGTTCAGCATCAGCGACAAAAAGTATATTTTTAAAGCGTTTCATATCTTTTTACTCCTATCTACAGTCAGATTCAGTGCAAAGAGTCGCGCCACATATTCTTCAAGAATGCTCAGCTCTGAAGTAAAAGCACCCGTTTGATCAAGCACATGGACACATAGGTATTCATCAGCTAATTCAGCACTCAATGTACCTGGCAGCAAGCTGACCATATTCGCCATAAAGATTTGCGGCAGTCCCGGTGGTAAGTTCCATTGGTAATAATACAGACCCGGTGAGATCGGTAGTCCAGGATGAAATGCGCGCCTGGCAACATCCACTGCACCACACAAGGAGTGCCAGAGAAAAAATGGCACAATGCGTATGATGCCAATTAAGGACCAGGAAAATGGCGGTAATAGAGCCATACTCACTATTGTTGTTAATAGTACCACTGGCACACCAACCAGCCAGGAAGTCATTGCTCCATCAACGAGTACCCACCATATCAGAGTAAACAGCACAGCACGTATCAAACCAGCACCCAAACAAATCGTCACTGGGTAACGAGGTGTAAACTGTAAACACTGTCCTCGATCATTTGTATGCATAATCAATCTCAATACAACATTACTATTAGTTTTTCTTTATAGTATTACTTTAGCCTTTTATTGACAGCATAAAAAGTCGAATCTTTTATACTAAATGCTCGTTTTTTTCGAACACTTAAGTCATTATCTAAGTTGCTGTTAATCAGCGAATAACGACTCCCGTGCTGTCTCCATCACAGTAGAGACAATAGTATTCAGAATACGGCGTTCGACAGATATCGCATAGAAATGTGCCTTCACCTCATCGGTCTGACCAATCGCAGTCACCTGATACTGCCGTTCTACTTCTACCTCAATAGCCGCGGGGGCAATAAATATCCCGGCACTTTCCTGTCCAAAAGCCTTCATTAATGCGCTATCATCAAATTCACCAACTATATGAGGACGTATGTGATATTTATCTAACCAGCGGTCAATACCAGAGCGAAGTTGATTACCCGTACAGGGTAAGAGTAGAGGTGTGTCATTCAGGCAGCCGGGAAAATCACCTGTCAGCTGCTTTTCCAGTTTCTCTGTGGCAAAGAAACTAACTGCACATTCACCCAGTTTATGACTGAAACCACGAGTACTGATTGTATGAGGAATTGGACGATCAGCTAATACCAGATCCAGGCGATGCAAGGTAAGTTCGGCTAATAGAGTATCAAGACTCGCTTCACGACAAATCATACGCACTGGCTCAGACATCTGTAAAGCAGGTTTTAGAATACGATGGGTGATAGACTTAGGTACGACATCAACCACGCCCACCCGAAAAAGTTGTGGACGACCGGCAGGTAACTGATGAATCACTTCTTCCAGCTCACCACCCAGAGAAAAAATCTCATCAGCATAGCTCAATACCAGCCGCCCGATCTCAGTGAGTTCCAGATTACGCCCGACCCGGGTAAACAGCTCGACACCAAGATAATTCTCCAGCAGGCTTAGTTGCCCGCTGATCGTCTGTGGCGTCAGATGCAGGCGTTCACCGGCACGAGCGACACCACCCTCTTTAGCAACCATCCAGAAATAACGCAAATGCTTATAGTTAACCATCAGCACCCCTCACTTCGATTTTTACGAATAGTACTTTAACTATAATCGACTTTTTTTATTAGTCAAATCCGGTTAGCATATTTATAGAGAAAGTGTTAACGGAACCAGAGAGGTATATACTATGCAAATTGACATTCAGACACGCAAGTTTTCCCTGACCGATGCCTTACGCAGCTATGCTGAACAACGCTTGCGCTCAACTCTGACCTGCTGTGATGATTTCATTCAACGAGTTGTTATGTGTCTATCTGACATCAATGGTCCACGTGGCGGCACTGATAAACATTGCCATTTGCAAGTTGTGCTGAAAGGCCTGCCGGATGTGATCATCGAAGATACTGAAACCAATCTGTACGTTGCCATCGACCGTGCAACTGATCGTGCTGGACGTACTGTGGTACGCAAGATTGATCGTCATCAAACCCTGCACAAGCAAGGCCATCCACTTGTGACAGATACAGAGTCATTTGACTAAAATTTTCAACTCAAGATAACCGCCTATAATGGATAAACCGGCCTTGCTATTTTTTGTTTATAATAAGGCATCATTTTAGGGGTTAATCTCATGAGTGTCTTTTGACGATTACCCGGGGCTGGATGGGTGCTTAAAAATTCCGGGGGTGAATCACCACCCACATTGCCCATCTTTTCCCATAAGGTCGCTGCTGCATTTGGGTTGTACCCTGCTTTAGCCGCCAACTCGATGCCCATCTGGTCTGCTTCAATTTCAGCCGTTCGGCTATTGGGCAATTGTATTGCCATTGTGGCTGCCAAAGCAGCTCCGGTCAGTGCAGCACCACCATAGTCAGAATCACTTACTGCTACGGCAACAGCAACCATACCGATTTGAGTAGCCATTTGAACTGACATTTTTTCTGCGGTGTGATTCGCCAGTGCATGAGCAATCTCATGTCCCAACACCTGAGCCAGTTCATCATCACTGGGTTTGACCTTGTTGAGCAAACCTGTATAAATGGCCATCTTGCCACCAGCCATACACCAGGCATTCACCATTTCAGGATCATCAATTACTTTAATACTCCATTCCCAATTTCGGGTATGGGGATATTCTATAATGGCTTGACTGATCAGGCGACCAGTGATTAATTTAACTCGTTTTGTAACCACTGGATCACTATCTATTTTGCCTTTATCATCCAAAGGCTTGAGCGTTTTAACGTAGGCCTCTTTGGATGCCGAAATCGCTTGTTCGGGAGAAACCATCATAAATTGACTACGTCCTGTTGGGCTGGTCGTACAGGCAGTCATAGTCAACACAAAGAGTATAAATGGTATAACAATCAAACGCTTCATAGATATTCCTTTTTAATTTACTTCCGTAAAGGCTGAAACAAATATTCCAGACCATTAACTTTAATTTCAAGAACAATTGCCATTAACTTTCCCAACTCTCCTTCGGGAAAACCTTTATTGGCAAACCAGACCACATAAGGTTCCGGCAGATCAATCAGCAAGCGATCCTTATACTTGCCAAACGGCATTTTATACTGAGCCAGCTTTAACAGGAGTCTGGGATCAGAGGGCAGTACATTATTTTCAACTTCCATAAACTGTCAACTTATTTTACAAAATCAATTCTGAACACGATATTAATCGGGTAGCCACAGGTTTCTCTCCTACAGCCCCCACACCACCCATCATGCGGGTCCGCAATGGGCGGTTCACTAACCGTAATGAA
>JAHXIM010000262.1 GCA_025655635.1 gamma proteobacterium symbiont of Lucinoma myriamae
TTTTGGTGGTAATATCATGATATTTCACTATAATTTCAATGGGTTATGATTATAGACCATTTTCAACTGATTTTTATAGGTTAAACGATTACAAGAATGCGGGTTTAAAAGGAAAACCTGCGTTTTTTAAGACAAAAAATCAAGCTTTCAATCATATCGAAAAAAGAGACTAGATATGTCTTCATTTTGTAATAATATTTTGTTATTTTTAAAAAGTTAAATTATTTTTATCATCACTTTTATGTAGGATGAACTATGTTTCAAATCCGTATTCATGGACGAGGAGGGCAGGGCGTAGTATCTGCGTCTGAGCTTTTATCAGTAGTTGCTTTTGAAGAAGGTAAATATTCTCAATCTTTTCCCAGTTTTGGTTCCGAACGAATGGGGACTCCCGTTCAAGCTTTTGCCCGTATCAGTGACTCAGCTATTACAGTACGGGAGCCGGTAATGGAACCGGATATGCTGATTATTCAGGATCCCACTTTATTTCAAGCTGTTAATGTTTTTGAGGGCGCAAAAACAGATGGTTATCTTCTTATCAATAGCTCAAAATCTATAGAAGAACTGGGAATTGAGGAAATGTCATCCAGATATCCCAGGAATCATGTCATCATTCTACCTGCGACAGAACTCGCTATTAAATATATTAAGCAGGCTAAACCGAATACGGTTTTGCTGGGTGCTTTTGCTGCATTAAGTCACATGGTTAAAATCCCCGCTCTTAAAAGTGCAATTCTTGGAAAATTTCCAAAAAAAATAGCTGAGCCTAATATTATTGCGACCGTTGCAGGATACAATTTTGTTAACAAACTTCTGCAACAAGAACAACAAGGAGTTTAATCCATGCTTCACCAGATAAGCGGTTCAATTGCCGTTGCAAATGCCATTGCACTTTGCCGTCCCGACGTTGTTCCATGTTATCCGATTACGCCGCAAACTCATATTGTTGAGCATTTAAGTACGCTGGTTAAAAGCGGTCAGTTAAAAAATTGTGCTTATGAAAATGTCGAATCTGAATTTGCTTCCATGAGCTTTTGTATTGGCGCATCTGCTGCTGGAGCAAGAACTTATACAGCAACGGCAAGTCAAGGCTTATTGTACATGATGGAAGCGGTTTATAATGCATCTGGCCTGGGCCTGCCTATTGTGATGACATTGGGTAATCGTGCCATCGGTGCACCTATTAATATCTGGAATGATCATTCCGATGCAATGTCGGTTCGTGATGCAGGATGGATTCAGCTCTTTGTAGAAAGTAATCAACAAGCCGTTGATGTTCACATTCAGGCATTTAAACTGGCAGAGGCATTGAGTTTGCCCGTTATGGTTAATATGGACGGCTTTATTTTGACCCACGCCATTACCCGGGTCGATATGCCTGAGCAAGAATTGGTTGACCAATTTTTACCCGAGTTTGTTCCGAGGCAAAAACTGGATACTGAGTCACCTTTGTCTATTGGTGCGATGGTTGGACCTGATGCCTTTACAGAAGTACGTTATATTGCTCACCATAAACAAAAAGAAGCCTTAAAAATTATTGAACAACAGGCTGAAGAGTTTTCAGAAATCTTTGGCCGTGATTCGGGTGGATTGGTAAAATCCTACCATGCAGAAGATGCTGATATTGTCTTTATTGCCATGGGCTCAGTGGTTGGTACTATGCAGGATTTAGTCAGTGAGCTAAGAGAAGAAGGCCATTCAGTGGGTATATTAAGTCTGCGCTCGTTCCGGCCTTTTCCTGCTAATGCTATTTGTAATACATTAAAAAAGGTTAAACAGGTGATTGTGTTTGAAAAAAGTTTTGCTGTTGGTATGGGCGGTATACTGGCCAGTGAAATTCATATGGCAACTCAACGTTATGCCGATATTCAGGGGGTCAATATCAGTTCTGTTATCGGTGGTCTTGGTGGTCGTACAATCACTAAAAAATCACTACGCAAAATTGTTGAAAATGCTCAAAATGGTGAGCTTGATTCAGAAGTCTTTATGGATCTTGAAGGCAGTACGGTAATCAGGGAATTAAAACGTCAGCAAGATGAGCAGACATCAGGCCCTGCAGCAGAAAACATTTTACGTGATATGGGTGTCGTGTCGGCATCAAAAACACGCTAAATTTTTTACTTTTTACTTTTTACTTTTTATTAGCAGAGCACACTAAAATGACTGAAACAGAAGTGAGTTTACAAACAAATTCTGAACAGCAAACAGTTAAATTTTATCAAACGGGTACCTTTACGGTAGGCAACCGCTTACTTGATGAGGAGTACCGTACAGTACAAGCCACCCAAGAACGTTCTAATTCAATTGATTCAGGACATCGAGCCTGCCAGGGCTGTGGTCAGGCTCTGGGTGCTCGTTACGCACTCGATACCGCCATGCGAGTGACAAATAATAAAATAATCGCGGCCAATGCAACCGGCTGTCTTGAAGTCTTTACTACCCCCTATCCTGAAACTGCCTGGCAAATACCCTGGGTACATTCACTTTTTGCAAATGTGGCATCAGTTGCTGCAGGCATTGCTGCATCACTCAAAGCAAAAGGTGATAATGAAACTCATGTGATTGCCCAGGGCGGGGATGGTGGTACTACCGATATTGGATTTGCCTGCCTGTCTGGTATGTTTGATCGCAACGATGATGTGCTTTATATCTGCTACGATAATGGTGGTTATATGAACACTGGTGTACAGCGTTCCAGTGCTACTCCTGGTGGTGCTCGAACATCAACGACTATGCCTGTCGGTGAACATCCGGAAGTTCGTTCAATACTGGAAAATTTGTGCCTGCTATTGCGATGGCCCATGAAATTCCTTATGTTGCCACGGCATCAGTTCATGACTTACATGATTTAGAACGTAAAGTAGAAAAAGCAATGTCTTTTCGTGGGGCACGTTATTTACAAATTAATGTACCTTGCCCATTGGGTTGGGGTAGTGAACCTTCACAAACCATCAAGTTAGCCAGAATGGGGGTTGAGTCAGGACTTGTCCCCTTGTTTGAGGCTGAGCATGGGGATTTAACCAATTCAACTAAATTACGTTATCAGATCCCGGTTGAAGACTACCTCAAATCACAGCGTCGCTTTGCTCATGTGTTAAAACCAGCGAATATTGACCAGTTGGAAAACATAAGAGCGCTTGCGATAAAAAATATTAAGCGTTACAACTTACTTTAAATCAGAGCACATTATGACAGTTCAACACAAACCATTTGCTATCACCCTTGATGTAGGTAGTAGTCATCTTAATAAAACCGGCAGCTGGCGTAGTATGCGTCCTGTCTATGTTGATCGTCTTCCGCCCTGTAATAAAGCCTGTCCCACCGGTGAAGATATACAAGGCTGGTTAAGTCTTGCTGAAGAAAAAAATTATCACGGAGCATGGCAGCTTCTCACGCGTGATAATCCGTTTCCTGCCATTATGGGACGCGTCTGTTATCACCCCTGTGAGAACAGCTGTAATCGAGGGCAGTTAGATTTGCCTGTTGGTATTAATTCAGTAGAGCGCTTTATTGGTGAACAGGGACTTATTCATAATTGGCAATTTATTCCTGGAGATGATACCGGTAAAAAAGTAATGATTATCGGTGCAGGACCAGCCGGTTTGTCTGCTGCATATCATCTACGGCGTTTTGGTCATCAGGTTACTATTTTTGAAGCTTCAGATAAACCGGGCGGGATGATGCGTTATGGTATACCTAAATACCGGTTGCCCAGAGAAAAGCTCAATGCAGAAATATACCGTATTGAACAAATGGGTGTTGAGTTTAAACTTAATCAGCGTATTGAAAATATTGAACAAACTAAAATTGATGGTGGATTTGACACAGTCTTATTGGGGATTGGGGCACAAAAATCCTTTCTCATTGATTTTGAAGGTCAGTCATCCATTCCAGTATTAGATGCCTTAACGGTGTTACGTGATACAGAAACTGAAAAAAGAAATCAGTTAATTGGCCGGGTAGTGATATACGGTGGTGGTAATTCAGCAATGGACGCTGCCCGCACTGCTATCCGAATGGGTGCGCAGGATGTCACAGTTATCAGTCGTGAAGAACAAGGCAATATGAGTGCTCACCCTTTTGAAGTTAAAGAAGCTATAGAAGAGGGGGTTCAACTGATTAATTTACGTTCAATAAAGTCAATCAATGATCAGCTGATCACCTTAGAGCGTTTAAAAACCAGTGAAGAACACCATTCGGGACATTCTCACGTGGTTCAGACTGGTGAGTTTGAAACCATTGAAGCAGATATCGTGGTATTAGCTATAGGTCAGATTATTGATGAACAACTCTTTGCCAATACACCTCAAATTACTATTGAAAATAAATCTATTCAAATTAATAACATTATGCAGACCGGGCAGGATGGCATCTTTGCCGCAGGTGATGCAGTGCCATCACAACGTTCTGTCACTACTGCTTTGGGGCATGGAAAAAAAGTTGCTCGGGCAATTAATGCCTGGCTTAATGGTGACGTCTATCAACCAGCACCTCAAAATGAAGTGGCAACCTTTGATAAAATGGAACCCTGGTATTATTCTGATGCACCAAGAACAGTGCAGCCGTATTTAGAAAGCGTGAGACGAAAAAATGGTTTTGCTGAGGTGATTGGTGATCTGGATATTGATAATGCCAAGTTTGAAGCACGGCGCTGTATGTCTTGTGGTAATTGTTTTGAATGTGATAACTGCTATGGAATCTGTCCGGATAACGCCATAATAAAGCTTGGGCCAGGTAAGGGGTTTGAGTTTAAGTATGATTATTGTAAAGGTTGTGGCATGTGTGAAGCAGAATGTCCCTGTGGGGCTATTGCTATGGTTACTGAAGATATTTAATTGACCAATTCATCATAGAGATATTTTAAGCCTATTTATTTTACTTTATATTAAACATCGTTTAATATTGGGCTGTATTAAATTTATAGTCAATCTTTTTTAAGGTATTTTAATGAATTTCGGATCCTTATTATCCAGTAAATATTTTGCGCCCTTATTCTGGACTCAGTTTTTAGGTGCATTTAAT
>JAHXIM010000322.1 GCA_025655635.1 gamma proteobacterium symbiont of Lucinoma myriamae
AATATGATCATGAACAATAAAAATAGAATCAATATTGTACGATAATCTATTGTGTCATTGAGATTGTCTTTTTTCAGGGTCGACTACGTATGGGAAGGAACTATCGATGACAGTTCAATTTTCTGAACTCAATTAGAAAATTATTTGTCCTTCATAAGCCCGGAGACCTGCCATAAGATTTTCCTTAGCTATGCGGCGGGCGTGCGATGGATCTGAAAAGTAATACTCAGCTGAAAACAATTCGATACGCTGACCATTTTTTCTAGATCCTCTTTGTTCACTTCATAGTAAATCACCATTAATAAATACACACGGGGGGTGTGTTTTCAGGGATCTCTATGATGAAAAAATTACCTGTTCTTATAAGTACTTCTGCTTTAGCTATTAGCTTTTATCCCATTATTACCCAGGCAGACTCCAAAGATGATAATGCGCAGATTATCGTGACTGCCAATCGTACCGCAAATACCATTGATGAAACACTGGTACCCGCCACTATTATTACACGAGATGATATAGAACGGCTCCAGGTAAATTCAGTGATTGACATATTGGCCACTTCACCTGGAATTGATATTAGCAGCAATGGCGGATTTGGCGGCAATCAAAGCATCTATATGCGCGGCACTAATAGTAATCAGGTTCTCGTTTTAATTGACGGCATACCATCTGGTTCAGCCACTGTCGGCACTACCCCCTTTCAATTTTTACCCGTTTCACAGATTGAGCGTGTTGAAATCGTTCGTGGTCCGCATTCCAGTCTTTATGGCAACAGTGCCATCGGCGGTGTGATTCAGATTTTTACCCGTAAAGATCAGGAAGGACAGCATGTGTACACTAATGTGGGTTATGGCTCTGACAACACCAGAGAAGTTAACCTGGGGTTTAGTAATAGCAGCCAGAAGACGAGTTATAACCTTGGTGTCAGTTATATTGACTCTGACGGTTACAATGTCCTCGGCGATACTTATCCTGATTCAGATGATGATGTCTATGATAATACGGCCGTTTCTTTAGGCGGCAGACATCGCTTAACTGATCAATTAGAACTCAGCGGGACTTTTCTCTACAGTGAAGGAAGCAGTGACTATGATGGCAATAACTATAAACATTCCCGTATTGACTATAAGGAACAGGTAGCCAGCGTTATTGCCGATTATGAAATTAATGATGGCTGGTTGACTCAAATTCAAATAGGACAAAGTGTTGATGATCAGAAAACACATCGAACTGCGACCACAAAGTCTAAATTTAAAACCACAAAAAACAGTGTCTCCTGGAAAAATGAATTTCTGGTAAGAGAAACGGATCTCTTTACCGCCGGCATTGATTATCTGGATGAATCAGTTGACAGCAGTACAGATTTCTCGAAAGACAGCCGCTGGAATCAGGCCGCTTTTGCCCAATACCAGTACTATGGTGATGTTTTCGATATTAAGTTATCCTGGCGTTACGATGATAATGAAGCGTTTGGCAGCCATACTACGGGAAACCTGGCTATTGGCTTTGATCTGGACCAATATGTACGAGTCACTACCTCCTATGGCAGTGCCTTTAAAGCACCTGATTTTAATAGCCTGTACTGGCCGAAGGAATCATTCCCGGCATGGTTCTATAGCTATGAAGGGAATCCCGACTTAAAACCAGAAGAATCAGAAAGCTTTGAATTTGGCCTGAGTGGAGAGTTTCATTCTGTCAACTGGACGGCTCATTATTACCGCACGAAAGTAACGAACTTAATCAGCACTCAGGGACAGCTCAATCTAGCGACTTTTTTTTGGGAAGAACGTCCCGAAAACATTGATAAAGCCACTATAGATGGTATTGAATTGACATTAAATACCAACATACTGGGCTGGCAGGTGCAGACTCACTATTCTCACACAAATCCAACTGATGACGATACAGGTGAAATTTTACCCAATCGCAGTGAAGATCAATTTCGTCTCGATGTGGATCAAAAAAAGGGTAAACTCAGCTATGGTGCATCCGTTCTTGCCACTTCAGAACGCTATACATCCAGCAAACAGCAAATGTCGGGTTATGGCATTATGAATATTCGCGGTGCCTGGAACATTAATTCTCATTGGACCTTAAAAGCAAAAATTGATAACCTGTTTGATAAAGAGTATGCAACCACTCAATCCTATACGGGCTTACCTTATCAGGCGCAGGACCGATTTGCTTTTGCATCGATTCACTATCAAATGTAATGTCTGCTATAGCCTCCCCTGTTTCACTTTTTATAGAGAAGAGAGACAGGGACTAATAGAGTATTTTATTACCTGATGAAGTTAACACAGCATCCATTAATTTTTTTATCCGGTCTGATGTTTCTGCTGCTCATCAGCTTTATTTTTGCTCTGTTGACAGGCTCCGGCAATCTTTCCACTCAGGAACTGCTTGCGCTTTTAAACGGTACAGCATCTCCTCTGCACCAAAGCCTGATTTTTGAGCTTCGCCTGCCCAGAGCACTGGCCGCTTTTGCCGCAGGTGCTCTTTTGTCAATAGCCGGTGTTTTGATGCAGGTTTTATTAAGAAACCCGCTGGCTGACCCCTATGTTCTGGGGGTATCGGGTGGTTCTGCTCTGGCAGCCCTGCTGGCAATGCTCATGGGTTTCAATACTCTCTGGTTAACAGGCAGCGCTTTTCTTGGCGCACTGCTGTCAATTTTTCTGGTTTTTTCATTTGCCAATAATAAAGGCAGCTGGACAATATCCCGTCTATTGCTCACGGGGATTATTCTCGCCTCAGGATGGGGTGCATTGATCAGCTTTGTACTGGTGATATCACCGCCTGAAAAAATTCACGGTATGTTATTCTGGCTTATGGGCGATCTCAGTTATGATCGACCACTGCTGCCTTCCTATTTGATTTTACTCATTGGCTTTCTCTTTACAATGTCCATCAGTCGCCAGCTTAATATTCTATTATGGGGTGAACTACAGGCCGGCAGTCTCGGCGTAGACAGCAAACGTCTGCGCGGCTATATTTTCCTGCTGTCATCAATGCTCACAGCTGGCGCAATTACTCTGGCCGGCAGCATCGGCTTTGTCGGGCTGGTGATCCCTCACCTGGTACGCCTGCTTATCGGTACGGATCATCGTCTGCTTTTACCTGCAAGTGCTCTTTTAGGCGGCTCTATATTGATCATTGCCGATACGCTGGCACGAACTCTGCTGGCACCACAGCAATTACCCGTAGGTGTTCTCACCGCACTTATTGGTGTCCCGCTGTTTCTCTATCTGTTAAGGAGGAGTCACTAGCTTGTCTCTGAAAACACACAATCTCAGCCTGTCAATTGCCGGTAAAAAAATCAGTGAGCAACTGAATATCAGTTTTAACCCCGGTGAGTTCTGGGGAATAATGGGCATTAATGGTGTTGGGAAAACCACTCTATTACAGACATTAATTGCTCTGCGCAATGCTGATAGCGGTACTATCACTCTTAACGGTAAAAATGTGCATGACTATAAGCGCATTCAGCTGGCACAGAGCATCGGCATGATGCTGCAGGAGTATGAGTATAACTTCCCTGCCACTGTCCTTGAAGCCGCGCTCATCGGACGCCATCCGTTTATCAATAGCTGGCAATGGGAAAACAGCAATGACAGGCAACTCGCTGTCAATGCATTAAAACAAGTGGGCCTTCAGCTTTTTTATGAACGTTCCATCAATACACTGTCCGGTGGAGAAAAACGGCGACTCAATCTGGCAACCCTGCTAACACAAAATCCTGATTATTATCTTCTGGATGAACCGGTTAATCACCTTGATATTAAGGCACAACTTGAAATTCTATCCTTATTAAAAAATCAATTTGAACGGGGCAAACAATGCGGCATCATGGTCATTCATGATCCTAATATGGCCTACCGCTTTTGTGATCACATCTTATTGTTATTGGATAATGGTCAGTGGTTAGCCGGTGCGGTAAAAGAGGTTCTCAACAAGGATAATCTCAGCCGTTTGTATGATTGTCCCATTCATCAATTAAGTGATGCACAGCATACGCTTTTTATTCCATAAAAAATAACGACGCCAATGAAAGCTGATCTCAATAAATACATAGTTAACCTGCATACGCTTATGCTGTTTCTTATACTCGCCAGCAGTTCACCCCTTCAGGCACAAATTCAGGTTCAGGATGATAGTGGCCAGCAGATTATACTGCAGCAACCGGCAAGAAGAATCATCAGCTTATCGCCAGGTCTTACAGAACTGATTTATGCCGCAGGCGGTGCGAATAATATTATCGCTACCGTCAGCTATAGTGATTTCCCCGAACAGGCGAAAAACTTGACACAGATTGGCAGTTATAACGCACTGGATATGGAAAAAATCCTTCTTCTGCAGCCTGATCTGATCGTCGCCTGGAAAAGCGGTAATCCTAAACATCAGCTGGAAAAATTAACCAGACTGGGACTCACTGTTTACATCAGTGAACCTGAAGAGTTCATGGATATTCCGCACAGTATAAATTCTCTGGGGAAATTAATGGCCAGCGAGGTGGTTGCAAAGCAGAGTGCAGATGATTTTATTAAACAATTGCAGCAATTAAAGCAGAAATATCAAAGCAATAAGACAAAACCTAAAAAACGCACCTTTATTCAAATATGGAACAATCCGCTAATGAGTGTCAATAAAAATCACCTGATTTCCAAGGTGATTAGCTTTTGCGGCGGCAATAATATTTTTTCACAGGCCAGGAGCTTAACCAGCTCACCGTCTGTTGAGGCTGTTCTGGCACAAGACCCGGAAATTATTATTGCCACTGGAATGGCTGATACATCACAAGTATGGTTAAACCGCTGGCGACAATGGCCATTTCTGAGCGCGGTAAAAAACAAGCGTCTCTATAGTACCGATCCCAATCATCTGGTACGCCCTACACCTAGAATCCTGCAGGGCATTAAGGACGTTTGCGCATTAATCAGTGCAGGAGATAAGTCTGCCCGTGGCGGCTTATAGAAGCGACACAGATACCCACAGCAAAGCCTTAGATGAGCTAAAAAATAA
>JAHXIM010000396.1 GCA_025655635.1 gamma proteobacterium symbiont of Lucinoma myriamae
ATAACATTTCTGGTTGATCTGGTCACTCAAAAGCAGGATTAATTCCTTATATTTCAAATAGATGACATGTTTTTCAGGGTTGACTAAGTATCTATTCAGCATGTATATCTTAATGACTATTAATGAAATAGTAACCTTGCTAATTTAAATTCTTAACTATCTGCTTTCTTTTCGCCTGATGCTTCAGCTGTCACTTCACCAATGATTTCACGTTTCTTAATACCCAGCTCTTTTAATTGAGCATGGCTGACACCTGAAGGTGCTGAGGTTAATAGACAAGCGGCTGATTGTGTTTTTGGAAAAGCCATTACTTCACGAATTGAGCTGGCTCCAGTCATCAACATAATCAGACGATCTAAACCAAAAGCTATACCGGCGTGAGGAGGACAACCAAATTTCAAAGCATCTAATAAGAAACCAAATTTATCCTGTGCTTCCTGATCATCAATGCCCAGTAATTTAAAAACGCTTTCCTGCATATCCCGGTTATGGATACGTGCTGAGCCGCCGCCCAGTTCAGTACCGTTAATCACCATATCATAAGCTCTGGATAAACTTTCACCGGGATTATCCAATAAATCTTGTGGGTTATCGCTGCTGGGTGAAGTGAATGGATGATGTAAAGCAGTCCAGTGCTGTGCCCCCTCATCATATTCAAACATAGGGAAGTCAACAACCCAAAGCGGCTGCCAGCCATGTTTTACCAGGTCCAGATCCTGAGCAACTTTAATACGTAAAGCGCCCAGTGCTTCATTAACCACCTTGGTCTTATCCGCACCAAAGAAGATCAAATCACCGTCTTGTGCGCCGGTTCTTTCTAAAATAGCAGCCAATGATTCATCAGGGATGAATTTAACAATCGGTGACTGCAGACCTTCACGACCAGCCGCTTTATCATTCACTTTGATATAAGCCAGACCGCGTGCGCCGTAAATTGACACATATTTTGTGTATTCATCAATTTGCTTACGTGTTAATGCTGAGCCATTAGGTACACACAATGCGGTGACACGGCTATGAGGATCTTTTGCCGGGCCGGAAAAGACTTTGAAGTCAACATCAGTTAATACATCAGCCACTTCTACCAGCTCTAAATCAATACGCAAATCAGGCTTGTCACTGCCATAGCGGTTCATTGCTTCGGCATGACTCATACGAGGAAATGGATTTGGTAATTGCTGCTCCAGTGATTTAGCGAAGACATTACGGATCATATCTTCCATCATAGTCATCAGCTGCTCTTCTTCCATAAAAGAAGCTTCAATATCAAGCTGAGTAAATTCCGGCTGGCGGTCAGCACGTAAATCTTCATCACGGAAACAACGAACAACCTGATAATAACGATCCATACCTGACATCATTAACAGCTGTTTGAATAATTGTGGTGACTGAGGCAAGGCAAAAAACTCACCCTGATGTGTCCGGCTGGGTACCAGATAGTCACGCGCACCTTCTGGTGTTGCCTTGGTCAAAATAGGGGTTTCAATATCTAAAAAGCCATTATCATCAAGATAGTTACGCAGCATACGAGTAATTTTTGAACGCAGCATCAAACGCTGCTGCATTTCAGGACGACGTAAGTCGATATAGCGATAACGCAAGCGATGCTCTTCAGAAACATCATCGTCATCTAATTGAAATGGAGGTGTTTCTGAGGCATTTAAAACAGTCAATTCCAGCGCCAGTATTTCAATCTGCCCGGTAGGCATGTCAAAGTTTTCTGTACCCTCCGGACGTCGGCGAACTTTACCTTTGACTTGCAGAACAAACTCATTGCGCACTTTTTCTGCCAGCATAAACATTTCAGGAATATCAGGATCAAAAACAATTTGTGTAACACCTTCACGATCTCTCAGATCAACAAAGATTACACCACCATGATCACGGCGACGATGCACCCAACCACTTAAAGTCACTTCCTGATCGATGTTTTCTTCTGTTAAATGCCCGCAATAATGGCTTCGCATACCCTGGTTCCTGTTTTATTCCGTAGTTTATCCCGATGTGACAGGCTAAATTGCCCCAAAGGTTCAATAATGTATTAAAAAACGGGTGATTTTAAGCCTTGTGCGCCCAGACTACAAGGGCTGAAGTGAAGAATAGCCGCAGCCACCACCACAGGAACCACCAGACTGGCCTGAATCGCTACTTTTTTTGCTATTTTTAAAGTCAGTTTCATACCAGCCACTGCCTTTTAAACGAAAACCTGCAGCAGAAATTAGTTTTTTTAATTTTGATTCTTTACAAACAGGACAATCTTTCATGGGATCATCTGACATTCTTTGCATCAACTCCATCTCATGGCCACAGCCATTACAACGGTATTCATAAATTGGCATTTCTTTTCCTACATAAAAAGATTTTCTAAAATTAAATTAATTGATATCAACTGAATCAAAGAACATTGGGTATGACATTTAAACTTTCAAGGTTGTTGCAGAGTGAGTGTATGAACTAATATTCTCTTTTTGCTCTGAGTTGTTCCGATTGTAAACGCATAATGTGTTTAATTATCTGATCAATTGCTGACTCCAATATATCAGTAAAGCCAACTGATATACGATAAGGGAAGTCACCGTCTTTATCATTTGATATCTGGATAACCCTGTCGGTCAGATGTAAACATAAGAGATCGGTTGATAGAATCATATCCATCGCAATTAACGTGCCTTGCTTAAGTTTTTCATCAGAGCCAAAAGCCAGACCGCCGGCACCCAGATTAATCTGTCTATGTGGTTCTAAGTTAGATTCATTTTCTTTAAATAGATACATCTGCGCCAAAAGTTCAACTTTTTTGTCCAGTCCTTTTAGGTAGGTGGCAATATCCGCTGAATTCTCATTAATACGCCCTAAAGCAACACTCATTTGTTGATTCATCTGACTAAACAATTCAATCATTTCAAAAGCAGCAGAGACCTTCTTATCTGCTTTTAATTTATCATCTTCATCTCGGCCTTTTTTAATAATTTGATATGAAAAAATGGCACTGTCATCAATTCGATAATATTGTCGGCGTTCATTTACCACATTATTGCTGCTCATACTAACCCTTAAAATTGAATAAAGCTTGGCGCTTCTTCTGTATTGCCAGTCTCTGGAGCAAAGACGCCATCATTATTTTGATTTTCTCGTGTATTTTTGCTTGTACTATTCATCTTATCAGACTGATTTGTAGCCGGTTCGTTACTTGAGGTTTTATTGTTTGATTTTTCGTCTATTCCAGGTAAACCAACTTTATCAGGCGTAATCCCTAAATCAGCCTTACCCTGAGAAATAATAATTTCTACACGACGATTTTTTGCTCTATTTTCAGCAGTTTCATTATCAACCAGTGGTTTGGCATCAGCAAACGCCTGAATACTAAAGCGCAATTTATCCAACCGGTCATCACGTAATAACTCATGTGCCACAGCCACTGAACGTGCTGATGATAAGGCCCAGTTAGAGCCAAATCGAGCAGTATTAATGGGAATATCATCAGTATGACCCGCGACAATAATACCGCCGCTGGTTTTACTGAGTTCTTCAGCAATGATTTCTAAAATCTCAATAAAATCTTCAGTCAGTGTTGCCGTACCGGAAGCAAAAGAGCCTTTATCCCGGATACGGATGGTGATACTGTTGTTATTAAACTCAACATCGAGCATTTGGGCATCAATTTCATCTTTTAGAGCAGCACTTAAGGCCTGAGCCTTTTCTTTAATTTTATTTTCCTGTAATTGATCCATTTTTTCCTGGAGTTCACTCAACTCTTTCTCTACTTCAGCTTTCTCAACCTGCAGTTCTTTCAGTTGTTTTTTTAGTCCTTCTGATTCGGCTTCTGCTTCAGACATATTTTCCATTTTATCTTTCAGGACATTTTCTTCACTCTGCAGCAGTTCCAGCTTTTCAATTAATTTTAGTTCCTGCCGGGTATCATCACTGGTGACCTGTCTTACTTCATTAATGACCGTAGGCTGTGGCGGAGAAGGACTAAATTCTTTAGCAACAATATTCACACCCTTTGGGATTTCAACCGCTTTAAGATCACGCTGCACACCAAAGGCCATTTTCATAGAACCCGCAATTTGCTTGAATTTCTGCACATCCATTTCAGAAAATGACAGCAAAAGCACAAAGAAACACATCAGCAATGACATGAGATCGGCGAAGGTAAGAACCCAGGCTGGAATGCCCGCCGGGCATTTGCATTTTTGTTGTTCTTCCATATTAGCAGACACCTGCTATCGGGTGATTTTTACTCATTCTCATATATAGATAGCAACAATTAATCTGCTTCAACGGCACGTTTGCCTTCAGGCAAATAAGTTTGTAACATTTCATCCATGACTTTAGGATTAATGCCTTCCTGAATTGCACCAATAATTTCAAGGATAAGCGAGCGATTCAGACGCTGTTGATCAGCAATATAGGCTAGTTTATCCGCCAGAGGAATACATACCGCATTGGCTAACACGGCACCATAGAGTGTTGTTAATAAAGCAACAGCCATTGATGGACCAATGGTTTTAGGGTCATCCATATTGGCCAGCATACCTACCAGACCGATAAGTGTACCAATCATTCCCATTGCCGGCCCCATATCAGCGAGCTTCATCATAAATTTTTGCCCTAATTCATGACGCTCAACAGCTAAATTAATATCTTTGGATAACATCCGCTGTACAAAATCCGGTTCATGACCATCAACACAAAGACTAATGCCTTTTTGTAAGAAGTCATTGGGTATTTCCTGACTTTCCAGCCCTAAAATACCTTCTTTTCTAGCAATAGTCGCAAGTTCTACACCTTTTTCAATGAGTTCATTAGGATCATCAGACTTGTTTAAAATGGCTTTTAAAACCACTTTGAATGAACCAATTGTTGTCCCCAATGGAAACATTGCCATCACTGCAAATGAAGCACCACCAAAAATCGGGTAGCCATAGGTTTCTCTCCTACAGCCCCCACACCACCCATCATGCGGGTCCGCAATGGGCGGTTCACTAACCGTAATGAATTACCACCCATTTCTCT
>JAHXIM010000341.1 GCA_025655635.1 gamma proteobacterium symbiont of Lucinoma myriamae
AATGGTTGGATACAATTTACATAGCGGTGATCCTCCTACAGGGGACTTACACCCCATTAGTTTATGCCCATGACGGGCGTACACAATATTAAACAAAGAAGTTAATGTTTCCCGGAACATTTCCAGGCAGACTTGAAGCAGATGATTCATTGTTTAAATACTGTTGGATCACCAGAGAACTGCCGGCAAGACCTTCAAAGCTTCTGCGATTAGCATAAGGAAAGCTATTGCTTGCAGGTGATGACTCTTTCTGAGATAAGTCATTTTGTGAAATGAAAGAGGGAGTCTGAGTGCGGGTTAAATTTTGTGACAACTCCTGTGACTTTTCTTGAAACAAGAGTGTATTGCTAAAATCACCAGAACCCGGAACTTGTGTAGATGGTGGCTGAATAAGTTGTGTTTGTGACTCACTTCCAGAATGTTCTAAAACAGAATTAACAGCCTGCTTGTCTGTTGATTTTGCCTTTTCATTATCGGCGATCTGGCCTTCAATCGTTATAGGTTTAGCAGTAGGACGATTGTTATATTGACTGTGATTGACAGTACTGCTGATAAATTGTGAAAGACTGGAATTTGAAATTTGCATTGAGCTATACACTTAGTTAACCTGGCTTCATTATAGTCCTGATTTTGCATTTAAACCAGTGAGTGCTTCAGGTGCACATTGATAAAAATTAATATGATAGAAACAAATCTGAATAATTTAGCTGAATTTTGTATTAAAAACAGCCAGATGATCGCTACAGCAGAATCTTGCACAGGCGGGATGGTTGCCAAGCTTATCACTGACCGAGCCGGTAGTTCGCAATGGTTTGAAAGAGGTTTTGTTACCTATAGTAATTTATCCAAGGAACAGATGCTGGGCATCGATGAACAGCTTATCAATGATTGCGGAGCTGTGAGCGAATCAGTAGCTGAAGCGATGGCTAAAGGCGTGTTAGAGCATTCTCAGGCACACTATGCGTTATCCATTACCGGGATTGCTGGTCCAGGCGGAGGCACTAAAAGCAAGCCTGTGGGTACCGTCTGTCTTGCATGGGCATACTATAATTTAATCTCTAATGATCCGGCGACAAAAACAATAAAATGCATCACTGATACCCAATATTTTTCTGGTGATCGTCAGGCGGTGAGAACACAATCTGCACATTATTCTCTACACAAACTTGATGAAATAATAAAACACATTTCAGTCTGAGCAACTATTGCTTGACCCACCTTAAAAGACTTCTTATAATTGTTGTACAATTATCAATGATTAATCAAAAAATAAACTAACTCTGTGTGTTTTAATTAAAAACAGTTAATTCTAAACATAGAATATGGGCGTAAAATATGGATGCAAATAAACAAAAAGCACTTGAAGCTGCAATTTCTCAAATTGATCGTCAATTTGGTAAAGGTTCCGTTATGCGTATGGGGGATGCAGGTGCCATACAAATTGAGTCAATTTCAACCGGTTCACTCGGTCTGGATATCGCGCTGGGCATAGGCGGTTTACCCAAAGGACGTGTCGTTGAGATTTATGGCCCGGAATCTTCGGGTAAAACCACCTTAACATTACAAGTGATTGCAGCCACACAAAAAGCTGGCGGTACAGCGGCATTTGTTGATGCAGAGCATGCATTAGATCCGGTTTATGCAGAAAAATTAGGTGTTAACATTGACGACTTATTAGTGTCTCAGCCAGATACTGGAGAACAGGCACTTGAAATTACCGACATGTTAGTACGCTCTGGCGCAGTTGATGTACTGGTTATTGATTCGGTTGCCGCTTTGACTCCTAAAGCTGAAATTGATGGTGAAATGGGTGATTCCCATATGGGTTTACAGGCTCGTCTGATGTCACAAGCTTTGCGTAAATTGACCAGTATTATCAAACGCTCAAATACTTTAGTCATTTTTATCAATCAGCTTCGTATGAAAATCGGTGTAATGTTTGGTAACCCTGAGACCACAACAGGTGGTAATGCACTGAAGTTTTATGCCTCAGTTCGTTTAGATATACGTCGTATTGGTGCGATTAAAAAAGGTGATGAAATTCTTGGTAATGAAACCCGGGTTAAAGTGGTCAAAAATAAAGTGGCTCCGCCGTTTAAACAAACAGAATTTGATATCTTATATGGTGAAGGTATTTCCTACGAAGGCGAGCTCATTAGTTTGGGTGTTAAAGAAGGTTTTGTTGATAAAGCAGGTGCCTGGTATGCCTACAATGGTGATAAGATTGGCCAGGGTAAAGATAAGGCTCGAAATTTCTTAAAAGAAAATCCTGAAATTGCGGCAGAAATTGATGCAAAAATTCGGGAAAAACTTTTACCTGAGATTAATGCGTCAGATTCAGACACAGCAGCAGAGCCTGTAGAAGTTTAAAATATATTTGTTAGTCGGGTAGGCCGCTTTTGGCTGTAACCCGACATCTTGTCACACATTCCCTCACACTCCTGAACACATGAAAGTTGAATAAATTTTAATGACTCTAGAGCTATTTCATTTCATCTTTTGTTTGTGCAAGTTAATTTAATCTCTTTTTCAGAATCCCATTTTTATATTTCGTATTTAGAATATTGTTTTGATTTTTAATTTTTTTCTGCTAGCCTGTAGTATAAATCCTACTTTAAATTTATTTAAATACTATTAAAGTTTTACAGCGATTTGTCGTCTAAAGTGTTTAGCAAATATACTTTTTTAACATTGAGATTATTAATGAAAAGAAAAATTCAACCCACTCAAAAAGAGCTGATTATGCGAGATAATGATTTTATTGTCTCCAAAACTGATTTAAAAGGTCGTATTACCTATGCCAATAAAATATTTATTGAATTTGGTGGTTATTCTCAAGATGAACTACTGAATACTCAGCATAATATTATCCGTCACCCGGATATGCCCAGAGCTGTTTTTAACCTCCTCTGGAAAACCTTACAGGCAGGTAAAGAGTTTAACGACTATGTAAAAAATATGTCCAAAGATGGCGGTTTCTACTGGGTCTTTGCCAATGTAACTCCCAGTTATGATAATAATAAGGTCATCGGTTATTACTCCGTTAGACGTAAAGCGGCTCAGCAGGCTTTGCAGATAATTGAACCAATGTACAAAGAAATGTTGGCAGCAGAGAAAAATGCGGGGGCAAAAAATGCGATAGATGTCGCGACTCAATTATTATTAGAAAAACTACAAGGAGTCGATTATGACCAATTTATTTTATCAATTTAAAGCAAAAACAATAAGATTATTTATAGCGATTGTGCTGCTTGTTAGTCCTGTTTATGCGCTGCTGCGTTATGGTCTTGATCCTGTCTTTATTGTGTTATTACTTATTGGCGGTTTGTTACTTTTTGTACAGGCTAAAATCAACCGTTATAAGGTGGAAGTGCAGGAAGCCCTGCAAAGAGTGGCTGAAAATATGGTTGCGGGAAACCTGGAAGATAGAGTTTTTCCAATAAATCATGCTGTAAAAACACGCTTAAATGATATAGCTTTATCAGTGAATGATACGCTTGATCAAATGGAAACCTTTATCAGAGAAGTATCAACTGTGTTTAATTATATCTGGGCTGGTAAGTTTTACCGCAGTACGTTTCCTGTTGGCTTACATGGTGTGTTTTCATCAATTCTAAAAGAAATTGATGAAACAGTTCAACAAATGGAAGATAGTTATTGGAAAAAACAAAAAGATGAGCTGTTATTTGATTTGGATTCTTTACGTAATAAACAATTATTAGAGAATCTGAAAAGGAATCAGGCCGATTTGATGTTTATGGCATCAGAAATGTCTCAAGTAGAAACTTCGTCTATTGAGTCTGCAGAAACAGCACAGAGAAGTGAACAGACCGTAAAACAGGTATTAGATAATATTGGTGAATTGATCATATCAGTGGAAACAATGCGCAGTTCAACGCAAACCTTAAATCAGGCGAGTAAAGAAATCACTGAGGTAACAAGTTTTATTGCCGGTGTGGCTGACAAGACCAATTTGCTTGCCCTGAATGCAGCTATTGAGGCTGCCCGTGCAGGTGAAGCAGGGAGAGGTTTTGCTGTGGTTGCCGATGAAGTCAGAAAACTGGCCGTCGATACAAAAGAAGCGACCGATAATATTTCCCGTATTATTAAAGAGTTAGTGGATTCAAGTACAACTATTTATAATGATACAGAAAAAATAAATCAAATTTCTCAGGAATCTCATCAAGTGGTGAATGAATTTGAACGGAGTTTTTCACGTTTTACTGAAATTGCACAAAATACTCTTTCTGTTGTTAGTCATGCACGATTAGTCAGTTTTGGGACTCTGTCCAAAGTTGATCACATTGTTTATATACAAAAAGCCTATCGAACGCTGGAAACGGGTGCGGATTCGCAAGAAGCCAAAGATGTATCGGTTGATCATGAGAATTGCCGTTTTGGTAAATGGCTGCAATCTAAGGATGTCAATGGAGGGGCTCAGTATAATCGTCTGCCTGCTTATGCAAAATTACAGGAACCACATCATGCTGTTCATCATAATGTAAATAATATTGTCGAAATTGTTAAACAGAATGAATGGCATAAGAGTAAGGAACAGCAGGCTAATCTTCTGGAACTCTTTAAACTAACAGAAAAAAGCAGTGATCAGGTTCTGGATCTGGTTGATATACTTGTTGATGAGAAAAAACAAACCGAATCAACAACGTCATGAAAAATGAAATTGATTTGTTTTAGAGGTTAAATTGAGCACTCTTAGAGTGCTCACTGTATTTTTAACGATTTATTAACCGGATTCACCTGGATAATCGGCAATCCCGGGATTCTTACTTACGTTAACAAGTTTATGATGATTGATTTTAGGCAATTTTAAAATATTATCCTTACCACGTTGACTTAATATGTAGTCCCGGACAATATCCCACATTAAACGTCCATCAGGGGTACGGGTAACTGATTGATCTGTCAACACTTTTCAGGACACTCAATTACACAACTTTTTGCATCTCTTCGTAATCTACTGGTGACCAATAATCATTGGTAG
>JAHXIM010000400.1 GCA_025655635.1 gamma proteobacterium symbiont of Lucinoma myriamae
TGACGGGCGTACACAAAGAAAAAGATCCGTTGGTTATTATGCCCAACCCGTTTTATCAGATATACGAAGGTGCGGCCATCCTGGCAGGAGCAACTCCCTACTTCGCCAATGCTTGTGAAAGAACCTATTATATTCCTGATTTTGACAGTATCCCCGCTAATATCTGGAAACATTGTCAGCTTTTATATGTTTGCTCTCCCAGTAACCCATCAGGGGAAGTGATTGATAAATCAACATTGCAGCAGTTAATTAAAGCAGCACTTAAATATGATTTTATTATTGCTTCCGATGAATGTTATTCAGAACTCTATCTGGATGAACAGCGTCCGCCGCCGGGCTTACTTGAAGCCGCCAATGATATGGGCTTAACCGACTTCACTAATCTGATCGTCTTTAACAGCTTATCCAAGCGTTCCAATGTACCCGGACTTCGTTCTGGCTTTGTTGCTGGTGATGCCGCTATTATTAAAAAGTTTATTTTATATCGAACCTATCATGGCTCAGCCATGCCTATCACCACTCAGCAAGCCAGTATTGCCCTCTGGAAAGATGAACAGCATGTTAAGCAAAACCGTGATGTTTACCGGGAAAAATATAAGGCGTTTGTCGATATATTAAGTCCCGTAATCGACATCCATGCTCCACCGGCTTCCTTTTACATCTGGCTTAAACTCCCCTGTGGTGATGATGAAAAATTCGCCACAAAGCTGTTTGAAGAGCAACATATTACCGTATTACCCGGCAGTTATCTGTCAAGAAAAACAGGCCAGGCCAATCCTGGTCATGGCTATGCAAGAATTGCTTTAGTTGCACCGTTTGAAGAGTGCATAGAAGCTGCACAACGTATTCGTACTTACCTCAAGCTCTATAAGGAATAATTAATGAGCGATATGAAAACACTGATCACCTTATACGGTATACCCAATTGTGATACAGTACGAAAAGCTCGACAATGGCTGACAGAAAATGAAGTGGAATATCAGTTTCATAACTTTAAAAAAGAAGGTCTGCAACAGCCGCTTTTAGAGAAGTGGGTTAATGCTCTGGGTTGGGAAACGCTGCTTAATAAACGCGGTACGACCTGGCGTAAATTACCTGATAAAGTTAAAGCTGATATTGATCAGGATAAAGCGATACAAATCATGCTGGATGCTACGTCCATTATTAAACGCCCGGTTCTTGATAACAATGGTGTTCTTTCTGTCGGCTTTAAAGATGAGCAATATCAATCACTATTTCAATAAGCAGAATAATAAAAGTAATAAATTCTATGGATAATAAATGAAAGTTTTAGTGACCGGCGGAGCTGGATATATCGGCAGCCACACATGCATTGAATTATTAAACAATAACTATGAGGTTGTCGTGGTTGATAATCTTTGCAACTCAAGCAAAGAATCCCTCAATCGCGTCCAACAAATCACTGGCAAGGAGGTGATTTTTTATCAGGATGATGTATTAGATGAAGCTGCTTTGGCAAAGATATTTTCTGAACAAACTATCGATGCAGTGATTCACTTTGCCGGACTAAAAGCTGTGGGTGAATCGGTGGGAAAACCACTTGAATATTATCAGACCAACCTCTCTGGTACCTTAGTATTATTTAAAGTCATGCGCGATTTTAATGTAAAGAATTTTGTTTTCAGTTCTTCTGCAACCGTTTATGGTGATCCGCATACGGTACCCATTACTGAAGAATTTCCTCTTTCAGCCACCAATCCCTACGGCCGTTCCAAGCTCATTATTGAAGAAATCTGTGGGGATCTGTATGTCGCTGATAAGGAATGGAATATTGCCCTGCTGCGCTATTTTAATCCTGTCGGCGCACACAAATCAGGTTTAATTGGTGAAGATCCCAATGGCATTCCAAATAACCTGATCCCTTATATTTCACAGGTTGCCGTGGGTAAACGTGAAAAGCTCTCAGTGTTTGGTGGAGATTATGATACCCCCGATGGCACAGGTGTTAGAGATTATATCCACGTAGTTGATCTGGCTCGCGGACACATCAAAGCATTAGAGAAACTCACCAGTAAACCCGGTTTAGTGACCTATAATCTGGGTACTGGTCAGGGCTATAGTGTGTTGGAAATGGTCAGAGCAATCGAACAGGCATCAGGCAAGGAAGTCCCTTACCAGATTGTCGCACGTCGTCCCGGTGATATTGCCACCTGTTTTGCTGATCCGGCTTTTGCTGAACAGGAAATCGGCTGGAAAGCAGAGCATGATTTGGCACAAATGGCCGAAGACACCTGGCGCTGGCAAAGTAATAACCCTGACGGCTATGCAGCTAAATAAGCACAATTTATAGCTTTTCAGCTGCATTATAGTCGTATTCTTTTTTGATTAGGGCATTTTAGCACTGTTGAACTAAAATTTATTATGAGTCTCGTTTAGCCTGCAGTGTTATTTTAAGAGCATCTTTAAAAGGAGTCATCAGGGCTGCCGTAGAGACTCCAACCATTAATACACCATTAATGGCTTCCAGTGCACCCAGTAATCGATGCTCCTCTGACATTACAATATCACCATATCCCAGCGAACCAAAATTGACTGCAGAATGATAAAAAGCATCTGCAAACAGAGTAAACTCATCGAGTAAAATAAACAATAAAGCCCAAACAGCAATTTGTCCCAAATTTCCAATAAGCAACAGAATCATAACACCGCTAATGACTAATAGATAAGGTATGATTGACTTATTATTTGCCTGAAATCGATGTTTAAGATAATAACGAATAGCATAAATCAAGAGAATGACTTGTAATATTAAACATAAAACCATAACAGAAAAACCTATTAAAATATTAGCTAACATAAGTATTTTTCCCATAACGTGAATTTAAATGTTCCAGAAAATAAACAGCAAATACAGCATAAAGAGTAATTAAAATGAATAACATAGCACGACTAAAAAACGCGGCATAAACATCTTTACCACTGGCGCTATCCTCAACGGCTGGTCCTAACAAAATCAGCATCGTAACAGCTGTATTAAGCCAAAATGATGCCGGAAAACGAGTTGCAATAAGCTGATATATTTTGCAGGAAAAAAAAAGACTAAAAAGTAGCATCCATAAAAAAAACATCCATAAATTCGTCCATATTCCTAAGGCAAACCAAAATAAGATTGCAAACAGACCACCCAATAGTGTCGAATCAATTAATTCCCTGCCGGCACTTTTAACATCGATAGTTGAAACCTGCTGGCTAAGTGAAACAGCCTTTATAGCAATTGGCAAATACATCATCGGATTGGTTAATAGTAACAAATAGGCTGGAAATACGATCAAGGTACTGCGAATGGCAATCCAGTTGGATTGTACTGCACCTTTTATCTTTGAAGATGCTGCTTGCTGTTCTGTTAGCTGGCTTTTATCCGGAAAAGGATCAGGGGGATCTTCCGGAAAAAACGGATAAATCAATGACTGACATATCACCGCAATAATAATACCCAAAACTAAGGCTTGAATAATCGTTGTTGCAAGACTGTCGTTAACCGTCCCGGCAGCAGAAATCATGGTCACGCCTACCGCAAGAAAAGTACCGGGTAAATTCTTACTGAGATTAACTGTCAGATAGGAACTCAGATATAAACCAATAAGAACCAGTAATAATGCCGTCAACTGAAAATTCAGCAGTAATGGAATCAGCAGTATGCCTATTCCCAGAGTTATTATGACCAGCAGTACCAGTCCCAACAGCTTCTTTGCTCCCAGTGGAGGACCCGGCATAGCCGTCAGAAAAAAAGCAAATAAGGGAGCAATAAAAGGCAATGGAGTTGAAATGGCATAAGCAATAGCTAATGCCAGAGCAGGAACAAAACTTAAGCGAAAAATGCGCCTGGCCTGAATATGCACTTAAATGGAAACCTCTGCAAATGCTATTTTAGTAAGCATAGGAAAACCAGCTCATCACACGAATATAGAGTTCAGCAAGACTATTTAAAAAATCATGACCCTCGGCAAAACCAATGACTTCAGCCTGTCCGCCAATGCGAATAAATTGTCTTAATGATTCACTCTGATTTGTATCAAATTCAATAATCACAGGAAAACGTTGTGACTGGCGCAGCCAATCACGATTATTTTCAATGGTGGGAAGAGTACCTGCAGGCGGGTCTTGTCCCACAGCAATACCTAAACCAATACTACGGACTTTCCCTGAAAAAACTTCTCCTGGAATTGCATCGATAACCAGCTCAACCGGACTGCCTATTTTCATATGTCCCAGATTATTTTCAGTAAATTCTGCATTAATCCAGATATCATGAATAGAAATAAAAGTCATTACCGGACTCCCGGCATTGGCAAACTGACCAACATCGGTACGTAAATCAGTAATAATGCCATGAGATGAGGCATAAGTAACTGTATGTTTAAGATCCAGTTCAGCTTTATCTACAGCACTGATGGCGCTCTTTAACTTGGCATTATTTTCACCCTCTCCACCTTTTTGTTCGATGGCACGTATCACTTCCGCCTCAGCGCCAGCTACTTTGGCCACTGCCTGTGCATAGGATGCCTGTGATGATTCCAGTCGACGGATAGAAATAGCACCAGGATCTTTTTTATACAAACCTTCAAGACGAACAACATCTTGCTTTGCCTTCTTTTTATTTGCCTGTTTTGCAATAAGGTTCGATTGAGCTGATCCAACACCGGCAGAACCAGCAGCAATCTGACGTTTCACGTCTTCAAGTTGCGAACGGGCTTTATTTAAAGCAATTTCATATTGAGAACGTTTAATTTCAAACAGAGGCAGACCTTTTTCAACCGTTTGATTATTATTAACCCACACCTGATCAACAACACCTGACACTTCGGAGCTAACACCGACAACGAAGCCGTCAATACGAGCTTGCTGGGTATAAGGAGTATATCTATCAGCCGCCAGATACCAGACCAGACTCAGGAGAATCATTAATAAAATAAGTAGTGTGCCTTTTTTAACTGATTTTTTCGCTGTACTTTCTTCTAAAGTATCTTCTA
>JAHXIM010000196.1 GCA_025655635.1 gamma proteobacterium symbiont of Lucinoma myriamae
CTCCAGCCTAGAGAAAAACAGTTCAATTATGAGAAGTTTGGTGCTGGATATTATGTCGTTGCATGGGCTACTGCGTTTTTTAGGTTTAATGCACGACATCTTAAACTTGACTCACAACATTTGGAACATTTAAAACTCACTTTAAAGGGGCCGTTACAAAATCATCACATAACGATAAATGCTCAGCATGAACAGGCTGGTTTGATTTTGGGTGCACAAGGTAAATTGGATACAGAACAACTTATCGTGGGATGGCCAAATTAATCATTCTTCCATTAACAGCAAAAAAACGGGCAAATGGACACAGAAGAAAACCACAAAGTTATTAGCGAGTGCAAAAAAGATATTACTATCTCCCTTATGTTTACACCATTCCTTACAAAACGCTTTACAAAAGAACGTTTCAACATTATGTACTCAGGTTGACTGGCAGCCAGAGCATGGCACAGCAAAATTATCTCTGGATAACCTTGCTTTTCAACATTTTCACTCTTACCTTCCTGATGAAATTTCCAGTTTTAACGGTGCCTTTGATATGACAGCAAATATTGATTTAGCACCACAATTACAGGCACATGTTAAAGCAGAAATAAAACCGGGGGAGTTAATTTATCAGCCTATGGCACAACAGGCCATAGAATTAAGCCACAAAAATGGATTAATAGAAGCAAACTATAATAGCCGGCAACTAACAACAAAATGGCATCTGGAAATGGGACCGCATATTATTAAAGGAAATTTAACAATCCCCCGCATAGAAATAGAGGATGATCTGCTCAATGCGACAATGAAAGGCAGTATGAGTGTTGCTCTCAAAGAGTTAAATATACTGACTCTTTTAGCCCCCCAGATCACTGATATTGATGGACAGCTATTAGCTGAACTGCAACTGGCTGGTCAATTAGGAACACCCAAAATTACCGGACAGGCAAATTTTATAGCAAAGTATCTCAGTATTCGTGATATTGGTATACGTATCGAAGATATTAATATTAACTTAACAGACAAAAATGCAGGTCAGGAACTTGCTTTGCAGGGAAACCTGCGTTCAGGCAGTGGTCAGCTGGAAGTTGATGGATTACTCAGTCTAGATGCTGAACAGGGGTGGCCTGTTAATATTAACTTAAAGGGCAATGATTTCCTTGCAGTCAACATACCCGATGCCTATATCATTTTGTCACCTGATATCCAGTTTAGTCAGCGAAAGGGATTAATGCGTATAATCGGTGACATATTGGTTCCTGAAGCAACGATTGCTCCTGCTACTATACCAGAAGGCAGCATTAGTATTTCACCTGATGTCGAAGTAATAGGAACTGAAAAAGAAACACCAACCAATCTGGAGCTTGATATTACTCTAGTACTTGGGGAGAAAGTCAAACTGGATGCATTTGGCCTTAAAACCGCTCTGGTGGGTGAACTCAAGGTTAAACAAAAAGCAAAACAATTAATGACAGGCGATGGCGAATTACATTTAATAAATGGAACTTTCCGTGCTTATGGTCAAGATCTCACCATTGATAAGGGCATCATTTTTTATGCCGGGGGATATATTGATAACCCGGGCCTAAAGTTAACCGCTTCACGTAAAATATCAGATACTCAAGTTGGCATCCAAGTAACAGGCTCAGCCAAAAAGCCCGGCATAAGCACATTTTCAGATGATTCCAGTTTGGAGACTAAAGATATTATTTCCATGATGTTAACGGGTCAAAAAGTCAGCAACCTGGACAATGCAAAAATTTATGCCGGGCAGGAAATTAGTAAGGGATTGAGTGTCGGTGTCAATGCGGGAGTCGGTGATGAAGGCAGTGAGTTTGTCACCCGATACAAACTCACTGATAAAATTCAGCTCGAAGGCACCAGCAGCACATCAAAAAATGCAGGCAGTATCATATATACCTTTGAAGTAGAATAATTTAATAAACTGCTCATTATTTGTTCAAATTTGACTTTATTGGTATTTTTTAAATTTAAAATAGCATTTATTAGTTTTTTTTTAAAATATCTTTGGACTTTTTTGTAAAATAGGTTATAGTCATTCTTGTCCACATTGGCTCTAGTTGTATTTCTTAGATTTTTAAAGCATTTTATTATATCTCTGAATTCGCATCGCGTTATAAGCACAATGTAATATTATAATTTAGTTTTAGGATTTATATAAAATGAGTACTGGTACTGTAAAGTGGTTTAACGAATCTAAAGGCTTCGGCTTTATCAAACCTGATGATGGTGGTGATGATGTTTTTGTTCATTTCCGCGCAATCGTTGGCGAAGGCTTTAAGACCCTTAATGAAGGTCAAAGTGTTAACTTTGAAATAGAGCAGAGCCCTAAAGGCCCTCAAGCGGTTCAAGTTCAACCGCAGTAAGCTCTTACAAGTAACATAGTTAAGCTAAAAAAACCTTAGACAACTTAATTGTTTCTAAGGTTTTTTTGTTTAAGCTGCTTTTTAAAGCTAGTTTTAAACTATCAACAAACCTGGTAAAAATTTATTTTGAAGATCTTAGCAATAAAGATTCTTCTATAGGTATGTATTTTTCCGCAGATTGTATTAAAGAAGTCGCTGTTAAAGCGGGTACGCCATAAACTTCTGTTTCCACCTGATATCTGTCTCGCGCTCGCTCCAGCAGCATCGCAAAATCACCATCACCAGAAGCTAACACAATAATATCCGATTGTGCCGCGCATTCAATCACATCCAAAGTAATGCCAACATCCCAATCCCCTTTTGCTGAACCATCACTACGCTGAATATAAGGCTTTAACTTTACCTCAAAACCAATACCACGCAGAATATTTTGAAACTGAAGCTGTTTTTCAGAGCCGCGATGAATGGCATAAGCGTAAGCATTAACCACCTCTCTTCCTGTAGTTGCTGCGGCCCAAAAAGCGTTATAGTCAAAATGGCATTGATACGCATCTCTGGTGGTATAATATATATTTTGTACATCAACAAATAGTGATACTTTTTTCAATTTTTTATAAGCCTGCTGTCTTTATAACTACTCTGCACTATTAGAATCTTTATCATACTTATGCTGTTCAGTATGCTTCAGGGTAGTTAAGTAGTTGTTTTTATTAATAAATTTAACAACTGAGCTCTTATTAGGCTTTGTTAAGTCTTGTTGCTAAGTCAATTATTTTATTAATTAACCAGTTAAACATTTTAGTATATTTTGTTCAATATATGTTAACTGGGAAGCACAGGACATTTTATTATGAAATCCAGTAAACAATTCACTAAACAAAGTATCAACAAATTAGAGCCACAAGTCCACTACAAACGTAGCACCATTCGGGGCTTGGGGCTAGTTATAGAACAGCGTTCTGATCTGATTGTCTTCATGTTCAAATACCGCAGTCCAGTTACTTTGAAATACCGTCATGTCAAATTAACCGCAATAGAATATGGAACTGCAACAGCTGATATTGTTAATAGTATCAGAAACCAGTGTAAAGTACTGGATGCCAAGGTAATCAACCAAATTGATCCCATCGAAGAAGAAAAACAACTAAAGGCTGATATTGCCGCCAAGGAGAGATTCCTACAACTGGCAGACGGAACCCAAGCAGGTTATTTAGCAAAATTTAATAAACTAAACGACCATTTTGGAAAACGTGCTGTTAACACTATTTCCAGACTCGAAATTGAAGCTTTTCTTGAATCATTATTACCCTCATTAGAAATATCATGATAGCTGTGCTTATCAGGCTTGAGGATATTTACCGAATGACTGATATAAGCAGAGAAGATAGAGCTGATTCAATATTAAGAGTTGATAGACTCTCCCCTGCTGCAATAAAAGTCAGAGAGCACATATTAACTGACAATGAAATCCAAGAGCTTTTTAAATGTGATGGAACGGTAGCCCTTGCACTACAATGGCAACTTCTTCACGGCTGTCGTGTTTCAGAGGTTTTAGGCTTGAAGTGGAATGAGATTGATTTTGAAGCCAGAACCTGGACTTTGCCTGCAAGCAGAATTAAGACCCAAAAGAAAAATTCAGCTAACCAGAAAAATCACACCCTACCCTTAACTGACCAGGCAATTGAATTCCTACTATGGCCAGGTGAACGAAAGCCTGATTCATTAATATTTCAAAATTCTTGGGGAAGAAAAATCAGCGCAAATAACGTGGATTACTGGACGGTCTGAAAATAGTAATGAGCTAAAATCTGATGGCCTATAACCATGTATCTTATAAGGGGGCATTCACTTATTTTTTACAGAAGCATCCAGCCATAGATCGCTGTCAATCCAAGAGTATAGGCAGCAAGAATGAAGACATTTAATAGATTTCCAGAAAGTTTTGGCGTTTTGATCTGTGATACATTCAAGGCAGTGAGTCCCAGACAACTTGCATAAAGAATAATAGAAAAAGTGTCCTCGCTAAACATACCTGCAAATAAAAATATGAAAACAAGTATTATGTTGTTGTTATCAAGTGCCAGTCCTGTGTATTTTGTTCCCCCAACAAGGCCAAAGGTACTAAAATAACTCAATCGAATTGCACTGCCGGCAACCATTAAAAATGCGCCAGGAAGATACAGAAGGTCAAATTTACCAATACTCAAAAGAAGAATGGCGGGTGTAACACCATAGCTCACAATGTCTATTAACACATCAAGTTGGCCACCAAAAGCACTATCATCCCCAGTTCGCCCTTTCATCCTGCGAGCAATGAGTCCATCAGCCCAGTCAAAAGCAACAGCCCAGATCATGCCAATCATTGCTGCGGAGTAAAACCCTAAAATACTGTAGTAAATAGCCAGTATTGTGCAGGCCAGACCAGCAAGAGAACAAAGGTTTGGCAGATCTCTGACATAAGAGAGAATGGTGGCTGGATGTTGTTCTTGAGGTTTTGAGTTTTCTGTTGTCATTCTATTTCCTTAATAAATAGTCGATCCTGAAAAAAGATAATCATCATGAATCGATAGATTATCGTACAACATTAATTGTAATTTTATTGTTCCTGATCAAATT
>JAHXIM010000269.1 GCA_025655635.1 gamma proteobacterium symbiont of Lucinoma myriamae
ATGGTTGGATACAATTTACATAGCGGTGATCCTCCTACAGGGGACTTACACCCCATTAGTTTATGCCCATGACGGGCGTACACAAGAAAAATCCATCATTAAAGAATTTGTAACACTTTATCTGCGCCGGGACACCTATCGTCTACTAGATTATCCAGATAATCTTATTGAATCAGATAATACATTTCTCAAAACCAGTGGTGCCGGATTCGCAACGACGGTGACAGCGGCACCAGAAATATCGGAGAATGATGACGATTCGAATAGTGAGCAAACAGCCAATGCAACAATACTCGCACGAGAACAAGCTGAATCTAATGAGGCTCATTTAAAAGAATTATCAGAACTTCGACTTAAAAACACAGAGCTTAACGAACACTTATTTGAAGCCCTGGAAACCATCACTGCATTAATGACTGAGCATGGTAAAAAAACAGGGCAAGAAGTCGAATCCAATGCGCAGACAATATTAGATGCTATTGTTTTCTTACGTGACAAACGCTTAAATACTAAAAGCGATCCAAGTGATCTGGCACCCTCATCAGATGATGAACATGATGAAATAGATAGCTTTGCTTTAGAAGATGATTTTGATTCAACTGATAATTCATTCTCTGTTGATCTGACCGATAACGATGCCACACTAGATGATGCAACGGCAGTCAATCTTGGAATTAATGATGAATTGAACATCGACCTGGATACACTGGAGGAAGAGACTCCAACACAGAAAGATAATGAAGCCATAATTGCTCAAAATACCAATAACACTCCTGTAAGTGAGGCTTCAGAAGAACCCAGTGCTATAAATCTGGAGGATATCTCAACGACTCCTTCTGAGGAGGAAAACGATCCATGGGCTGATGCTTTGGCAGAACAGGCCACTGCTGAGGCTGATAAAGCTGAAGCCAAAGTTGATGCAACGTCTGAAGAAGATCCATGGGCTGATGCTCTGGCTGAACAGGCTAGTGCTGAGGCTGAAAGTGAAGCTTCCTCTCCAGCCGAAGAAGTTGATCCCTGGGCAGAAGCTCTAGCAGAACAAGAAAAATCAGAAAATAAATAATGGCTTATAATACTGCCTCAATATCAACTAAAAAAAATACCCTCTACTGGCATGATTACGAAACCTTCGGCATCGATCCTAAACGGGATCGTCCGGTCCAATTTGCTGGTATTCGAACCGATGAAGAACTCAATATTATCGGTGAGCCTCTGGTTATTTATTGTCGGCCTGCAGATGATTTTTTACCCAGCCCTCAAGCATGTATGGTGACCGGAATTTCACCTCAATTAGCGCTTAAAGAAGGGCTCAGTGAAGCTGAATTTATCGCTAAGATTCATACTGAATTTGCTCAACCGGGTACCTGCACTGTAGGTTATAATAATATTCGTTTTGATGATGAATTTACCCGCTATACCTTATATCGGAATTTCTATGATCCCTATGCCAGAGAATGGCAAAATGGTAATTCACGATGGGATATTATTGATCTATTAAGACTGACAAAGGCACTACGACCACAGGGTATCAACTGGCCTGAACGTGATAATGGTCAAACCAGTTTTAGATTAGAAGAGCTAAGTAAAGCAAATAACATTGCCCATGAATCAGCACATGATGCACTCTCTGATGTGCTGGCAACTATTGAAGTTGCACGTCTGGTAAAAAAACAGCAACCCCGTCTCTATCAATATATTTATGAACACCGTTCCAAACATAAGGTACAGGACTTATTTAACTTACAAAAACAAATACCTCTGGTTCATATCAGTGGTATGTATTCGGCAGAACGAGGACACTTAGGTATTGTTGTACCTATTGCCATGGATGCCAATAATAAAAATGCCTTAATTGTTTATGAATTGCATACTGATCCCACTGCTTTTCTTAATATGAACGCTGAACAGATCAAACATTTTACGTTTACTAAAACAGAAGATTTATCTGAAGGTGAACAACGTCTGCCACTTAAAACGATTCATTTAAACAAGTGCCCTATTTTAGTACCACTAAAAACTCTGACAGAAGACAATATAAAACAATGGGCAATTAACCTTGAACAATGCGCCCAACATCTAAACACCCTTAAAACTGATCAAAGTCTATCCGAACGTGTTCAAAATGCATTTAAACAGTCCTACTCAACTGCATCCAGTGATGGCGATCCTGATCAAAGTCTTTATTCCGGTGGGTTCTTCTCACCAGCAGACAAAGATAAAATGGCTATTATCAGAAAAACAAAAAGCACAGAGCTGGGTGATTTAGAGCTTAACTTTGAAGATGAACGACTCGAAGAAATGCTGTTTCGCTACCGTTGTCGAAATTATCCTGATACGCTTTTTATGCATGAGATGGAACGCTGGAATAACTATCGAATACAGCGAATGACAACACTTGAGGGTGATGCCAGTATCAAACTGGATGAATATCAGACAGAAATCAACAAGCTAAAATCAGAGAAGTTATCATCTGAAACTATGCAATTACTGGAACAACTTGAAGCTTACCCTGCCTTAATTGGTATAACAAAACATCCATGAGTCACCAGTACTGAAAAATAAAAAGGCCATTCAATAAAAATACCAGCCGGTACCGACTTAATCTCCCAAAATCAGTAATCTTCGTTTTTGTCGACAGTTGCTAAAAGCATGCCATAATGTAAAAGATTCTATTTACGTTAAAATAAAGCCTCTTCATATTGCTTCACGCCATTTAATAATAAACTCTTTATTGCAGCATGCCCTTCTCCATCCAGAGCAACTTCTAAAGTTACTTTATCACCAGGTTGTGGACGTTCAAGTTTTAATCCTTCCCCTTCCGGCACAAAATAGTTCTCGATACCATAGCTAACATCTATACTAACAAGCATTTTATTGGAATGTAGATTATCATCCCATTTTCTATTACTAACAGACTTAACAACACCAAGAATAAATATCTGCTGGCTGTTTTGAGTCTCTGGTTTTTCAAGAAAAACTGCCAGTGCTTGCCAATATAAACCTTGTTTTTGCAACATGACATAGACCGTATCATTTCTTTTAAACGATTGATCGCCTGATAACTTATCAAGTTGCAACTCATTAATTTCATAACTCAGGCGAATATAATCACCACGGAATAAAGAACGTGGATCAATAGGCCTTGTTTCCAAAACAACAATAGTATCCGACGATAAAATTGCCTGGCGATTGGCAATCATGGCAAACAATAAAGAGGACTGAATCAAAATGATAAGGAATATTTTTATCCATAACGATTTATTACTCATCATGATCACCAGTGAATAATATAGACTGATGCATATCAGAAGCTGATTGACGATTAAGCTGGCGTCTTTTCTTTTCCAGCCAATAGCCACCGATAATTAATAGCAAACCACCCACAATAAAAAATAATGAGCGATCCATTAACCCCCAGAAAGTATCAAAATATCGACTGAGCAAGGTGATAGTGAACAGGCCGAAAGCTAAATTAACATAAAAACGTTTATGCTCTGCAAGACCTGAATAAATTAATCCTATAACTAATGAAAACAAAAGCACATTAATTATAATCACTGGAATATTTTGTTGTTCCTGATAAAAAAACAAATTCCATAGCAAACATAAGACAAGAACCAATGCCCATAAGACTGACAGCCACTTTATTGGATGATTTGTTTCATTAGCCATAAAATGCTTGATAGAAGCAACTAAAAACAAGCCCATTAATACTAATTGAATTATTAAAAAGTTGACTTGCGTATACAATTCATCAGCAATATGGCCTGGATCAAAATAAGCATCAAAATCAAGTTCAGGAAAACTCAATGTAAATAAGAAGGCAGCTGAAAAGATTAAAGCATAGCAGGATAGGAGTTCAGCAAAATACCTTATGTATTGTCTGTTTCGTATTGTTTCAGCCAGCATAAAAATCAGCAAACCTGATAAGAGGTAAGTCTGCACAAGATAGCCGACAGATGTATAACGGGAAAAGCTATAAAAACTAAATAACAGCCACACGAAAAAACTGACTATCATTATATGAGCCGCTAAATGAAAGCCTTGTCTAATGGTTAGTACACTACAAACAGACCAAAATACTAACCAGTGCCAGTGTATCTGGCTAAAATCAAAAATCTCCATCCCGCTCCAGAGTAATGACAATAGGACACTGGTGATCAAAACAACTTCTGACTTCATTATAAAAGCAGTGACTAATGCACCTGCAGCCCAAAGCAGAATAGCATTCGGATAGTGGCTGTCAATATGGTAAATTTGCGCAATCAGCATAATATTATTGCCAAATAATAAAACACCTAATAATAGAAATGCCTCTCCCAGCGCAGGATATTTTTGCTCTGATAAAGCCCATATAGAGGCTAGATAAGCAGCAGTCATTGAAGAGAACAATAAACTCAGCTTCATTATTTTACTCATACCCTGCCAGTTTGCCGCAATAAAACTAATGACTCCGACAGCAAGCAGCATAACTCCCATAATACCGAGAATAAGACTTATTTTGTGGGATTTAGTATTTGAATTATTTGCATCGCTATAAGCATCATTTAAAATAGATTGTGCCGATACTTCATCCAGCCAGCTCTGAACTTTCCAATGGGGTAACTTTTCCTGAAGTTTTTTATAGAATTGTTTATTATTCATGTTTTTTGTTGCTCATACAGTTCAAACTCTGAATATTTTTATCGGAAATGTTCAACTTTTCGATAACCAATAGACTCTGTCAAATGATGCAATTGTATGTCTTCACTATTATCAAGATCAGCAATCGTTCGGGCCAGTTTTAATATTCGATGATAGGCTCGCGCCGAGAGATGCATCTTGTTCATCGTTTTTTCAAGCACTTTTTGATCATTTACTGAAAGACGGCAATCTTTCTCTATTTCTTGATTGCTCAAGTGGGCATTACAATGTTTTCGCCTCTTTATTTGTCGTTGCTGAGCATCAATTAC
>JAHXIM010000510.1:0-1967 GCA_025655635.1 gamma proteobacterium symbiont of Lucinoma myriamae
CTTGAGTGTCTCCTAAATCGGGCAACTTTTGGTCCAGAAACTATTCAAACTAGAGGAAATGGGATGAAAACAATGCCAAGAAGCATTATATCTATGCGAGCAGCCTGCCTTTGGGTGATATTCCTCTGTCTATTCATCATTCCCGCGGCCTATGCCGAGTCACTGGAGCCGGTGGGCGAATTGATAATTTCCAACTTCGATCCGGAAACCGGCAAGCGGATCATTCCTAACGAGCGCTGCTTGACCTGTCATGGCGATGACAAGGAAAAGAGCGACGTGCGTGATGATGGCAGCGCGGTCAAGATCTTCGTACACCGCGAGCAAATTGAGGCGAGCGTACACGGTAAGCAGCGCTGCAACAGCTGTCACATCACCATCGATCGCGTACCACACCGCGAGGCACCAGAAGTTATCGTCGGCTGCATCGACTGTCACAACGATACCTGGGAGAAACACAAGGACGATCCGGATGGCAAACATGAGCGGCTCAAGGTAGTCAATGAGCAGATTGACAACTTCATGCAGTCTATTCATGCTCAACCGAACAAGCTGGATCAGTCCCGCACCAACGCCACCTGTTACGACTGTCACGATGCCCACAACGTTGGTGAGCTTGGCAGCATTCAGCGCGCCGAAAAACGCCTGAAAAATCCCGAGGTATGCGGACGTTGCCATGAGAAAGAACTAGACGATTATCGCACCTCCGATCATGGCAAGGCTGTGCTGGAGAAGGGTGATAGCGAGTCGGCGGTTTGTTCTGACTGCCACACCACCCATCAGATTGCCTCACCTGAGAGCGACAAGGCCAAACTGGCAATCACCAAGAATTGCGGTGACTGCCACAAGGAAGCTCAACGCACCTATTTTGACTCCTATCACGGCCAGGTGCATCGTCTCGGTTATACTAACACTGCCAAGTGCCACGACTGTCATGGCGGCCACGAGGTCAAGGGCGAAGATGATCCGACATCAGAGATCCACGCCAACAACCGCCTGGAGAATTGCAGGAACTGCCACACCGAAGCCAATGAAAACTTCCTGACCTTCTGGCTGCATGGTGATGCGAACGACAGAGAAAAATACCCCGGTCTGTGGTTTTTCAAGATTTTCATGCAGACTCTGATTTTTTCCGTGATGGCCTTCTTCTGGGTTCATGTGATGCTGTGGCTCTACCGCGAGGTAATGGACCGCTTGCAGGGCAAAGGCTTCAATGAGGATGTAGATCATCCCGATGTGCTCTATTTCCGCCGCTTCCCGGTTGTCTGGCGCTTGTTCCATGGCCTGTTCGCCATCTCCACCATGGCCCTGATCCTGACCGGTACCACCCTGATATTCTCACATACCGGCTGGGCCAAGGCTGTAGTGGTATTCCTGGGTGGTCCGCAAATGGAAGGCATCATCCACCGTACTGCAGCCGTGATCTGGCTGGGCATATTCATAGTCCACTTACTCATTGCCATCAGCAACATCTGGCGCAAGCGAGAGACCTTCGAGTGGTTTGGCTGCACGTCCATGTTGCCCAACTGGAAGGATTGGAGTGATCTGAAAGGTATGTTCAAGTGGTTCCTCGGTCGAGGCCCACGCCCCGAGTTTTCCTACTGGACCTATTGGCAGAAGTTCGATTACTGGGCACCGTTCTGGGGTGCAGCGATAATTGGAACATCCGGTCTTATGCTGTTCATGCCGGAGAAGACCGCTCTCTTCCTGCCGGGCTGGATGTTTAATATTGCCACCCTGGTCCATGCCGAAGAGGCTCTGCTGGCAGCGATCTTCCTTAACTCGGTGCACTTCTTTAATGTGCATTTCCGACCAGAACGCTTTCCAATGAGTACGACCATCTTCACCGGAGCAATTCCCATCGAAGAGTTCAAGCACGACCACCGTATCCAATACGAGCGGCTCCTTGCCAGTGGTGAACTGGAAAAATGTTTGGTCAAACGTCCTTCGCGTCGTGCCGACCTGGCAGC
>JAHXIM010000510.1:2067-4949 GCA_025655635.1 gamma proteobacterium symbiont of Lucinoma myriamae
CCTGGCAGCACCGTCGGGGCAGGCATTGTCTTTTACCTGTGCTGGTTGCCACGGTACCGACGGCTCCAGTGTAGGGCCTTCGATGCCAGCCATCGCAGGCATGGATCCAGAGGTCTTCGTTGACGCGATGAAGGCCTACCGGAATAAGCAGAGCAACTCAACCATTATGAACCGAATCGCCAAGGCCTACAGTGATGAACAGTTCAAGGCTATGGCCTGGTTCTTCGCCAGCCAGCGGCTGTACTTGAAGCCGCAGGTATATGATGCGGCTCTTGCCTCACGAGGTGCCAAGTTACACGATAAACACTGCGAGAAGTGTCATGAGAATGGTGGTCGCCCAGGCGACGCCGGCACTCTGGCCGGCCAATGGATGCCTTATCTGGAATTCACCATGGACGACTACCTTAATGGTAAGCGTAAATGGCCACGCAAGATGAAGCGCAAGGTCGATGCGGCAATCGCTGAAGAGGGCCAGGATGCCGTCTCAACCCTGATTCATTACTACGGCAGCCAGCAGTAAAACAACGTCGAGGAACAAATTATGACTGACATTCATCGCAGAGCATTTATCCGTGCAACCAGTGGTGTCGCTGCACTCGGTGCTACCATTGGTTTTCCATCCCTATCTCTCGGGGCAGCACGCCGCGTCGTCGTGATCGGTGGCGGTGTAGGCGGCAGTACAGCCGCCAAGTACCTGCGTAAGCTGGACTCAAGCATTGCCGTGACTCTGATTGAAACCAAGCCTAACTATACCGCCTGCTTCATGAGCAATGAGGTACTCAGTGGTGAGCGTACACTCAAGTCACTCACCTTTGGTTACGATGGTTTGCGCCGTTATGGAGTGGAAGTAGTTAGAGATACCGTAGTCGGTATCGATCCGGTGAAAAAGACGGTGCAGACCTCAAGTGGTACGAATTTCAATTACGACGCCTGTGTGGTTTCCCCCGGCATCAGTTTTAAGTGGGAGGCCATTGAAGGCTATGACGAGAAGGTCGCTGCTGAGACTGTCCCCCATGCCTGGAACGCTGGTCCCCAGACTCAGCTTTTGCGCCGCCAGATCGAGGCCATGCCGGAAGGAGGGCATGTAATCATTGCCGCACCGCCCAACCCGTTTAAATGCCCGCCAGGACCCTACGAGCGCGCCTCGCAGATTACCATGTATTGCAAGCATCACAAGCCGCGCGCCAAGATCACCATCCTCGATCCCAAGGATGCCTTCTCTAAACAGGGGCTCTACATTGAGGGCTGGACCAAGCTATACGGATATGGTACCGACAATAGCATGATCGATTGGATTGGTGCTGCAGGCGGCGGCAAGATTGAAGAACTGGATCCGACAACACGCACCATTCAGGCCGAGGTCGAGGAGTTCCAGGGTGACGTGGTGAACATCATCCCACCGCAAAAGGCAGGTGCTATCGCCTTTGCCGCCGATCTGGTTGATGGCGACTGGTGCCCAGTGGATAAGCGTACCTTCGAATCTCAACGCCACAAGGCTATCTATGTGCTCGGAGATTCCTCCAGCGCTGCCAAGATGCCCAAGTCGGCCTATGCCGCCAATTCCCAGGCCAAAGTAGCCGCGGCTGCCATCGTCAGCCGCTTCCAAGGTCTGGAGCCGGGCGACCCCACCTTCGTCAATACCTGCTATAGTGTGGTGGGTGAGGACTTTGGCATTTCGGTGGCCGCAGTCTACGGCCTCGATACCCACACCAACACCATTACACCGATACCGAACTCCGGGGGCGTTT
Source organism: gamma proteobacterium symbiont of Lucinoma myriamae (assembly GCA_025655635.1). Taxonomy (GTDB): domain Bacteria; phylum Pseudomonadota; class Gammaproteobacteria; order GRL18; family GRL18; genus GRL18. The sequence continues at coordinate 3,816 of JAHXIM010000510.1, forward strand.
CACCAGCCAATGCCAGCCCGGAGATACGTAAGCGCGAGGTGAGCTACGCCCATAGCTGGTTCAAAAACGTCATCAACGACATGCTGGAATAGATCGCTCACAAGAATAATCAGGGGCAGCGCCGTGTCGATGGTGTCAGCCCCAATGCCGTTAAGTAATGTTGTCTAGCAGATTATTCGGTGAGAAACATGTACCTTAGTTTGGTATTTCTTATGAGGAAAGATAGCCATGGCGAACCACATCGCTACTGAGTATGACGTACGCTGATAACGCGATGAGACAATCATGGCCCTATTGAGCTTGAAAAACTTAATGAGAGTAAAGAGAATAGCCTTCACATATTTCTTAATTTACCGATAGCCTTACCTGATTTTTCTATCATACCTCCATTTATTATGAGAATATGTGTCGACATATAAAATAAATTTCATGTTCATTTAAACACACTCACTCATCTAAAAAGCACTAATTATTCATACAGTACTAATAAAAACTTTTATTTTACTGTACAATAATCAAAGTTATTATTTTTGATGGTTAACACTATCTGGTAGAAAAAAAGCAATGAAATTTGATTTACAATCAATTAATCAGGAGCAGAATAAATGTCAATCAGGCTTGAATACATCGTGTGTAATAAAAATGGTGATGAATTGAATCGCTTTGATGTAAAATCAGAAGCTGAAGCATACGACTCGGTCATCTGTGCTGCTGAAGACATCAGTTTATTATTAGAGCCATTACAGGAAAAAATGTCTCTTTCCGATGATCAGATTTATGCCATTTCAGAGCATCTTGCTTTTCAATCCGAAGAAGTTAAATTGGCCCTGAAGCAAATAAAAAAGCCCAAATCACCAGTACAGACGAACAATATTCAAGCAGATAAATCGATTGAAGAAGAGCAGAAAACCAGTGTTAAAAAATCATCAAAAAAGAAATAGTTGAAGTTATTATTTAAAGTAGCGGCAAATTTATCTACTCTTTATGTTTGCAATCAGTTCTTCTGCCAAACAGGCAAGGTGCATTATTAATGATATTTCTAATAAAAAATCATCAGTGTTCCCCTTTTAACTCAACCTCGGAACTAATCGGTTCATGAGAGCACTCATAAGGTTCGCCAAAGACTTACCTGTC
>JAHXIM010000076.1 GCA_025655635.1 gamma proteobacterium symbiont of Lucinoma myriamae
AAAATGGTTGGATACAATTTACATAGCGGTGATCCTCCTACAGGGGACTTACACCCCATTAGTTTATGCCCATGACGGGCGTACACAATATGCTGGGTAGTTATATAAAAACAAGCCATTGCAAAGATCATTCAATTTTCTACAAGTCAATTGTCTGGAAATGATGTCAGGAGAGAAATATGACGGCCAAAACCTTATATGACAAATTGTGGGACAGCCATGTTGTTCGGCAAAATAATGATGGTACATCATTATTGTATATTGACCGCCAATTAATACATGAGGTGACTTCACCCCAGGCATTTGAAGGCTTGCGTATGTCAGGTCGTCAGCCATGGAAACTTTCTGCTAATTTAGCCACTCCTGACCACAATGTGCCCACCACTGATAGAGATAAGGGTATTGCTGATCCCATCTCCAAATTACAAGTGGATACATTAGATGACAATTGCAATGCGTTTGGTATTACTGAATTTAAAATGGATGATATCCGTCAGGGCATCGTCCATGTTGTTAGTCCAGAGCAAGGTGCAACATTACCCGGTATGACCTTGGTTTGTGGTGATTCTCATACTTCAACACATGGCGCATTTGGTACATTAGCATTTGGTATCGGTACCTCAGAAGTTGAACATGTACTGGCCACCCAATGTTTGATACAGAAAAAATCAAAAAATATGCTGGTTCAGCTTAATGGACAACTTAATCCTGACGTAACTGCAAAAGATGTTATTTTGGCAATTATCGGCAAAATTGGTACTGCCGGCGGTACCGGATATGCGATTGAATTTGCTGGTGAGGCTATCCGTTCTTTTTCAATGGAAGGTCGTATGACCTTATCAAATATGGCCATTGAAGCAGGTGCACGGGCTGGCATGATTGCTGTTGATAACACTACCATCGAATATGTTAAAGGTAGACCTTATTCACCCAAGGGTGAGCAATGGCAACAAGCGGTTGATTTCTGGAGTGATTTTTATTCAGATTCTGATGCTCACTTTGATAAAACGGTGACTTTGGATGCAAGTGATATTCAGCCTCAGGTGACCTGGGGAACATCACCGGAAATGACCATGTCTATTGATGATACGATACCTGATCCTGCCCAGGAAGCTGATAGCGTCAAGCAGGAAGGCATTAAAGCTGCTCTGGAATATATGGGACTAACTGCTGGAAAAGCAATTAATGAAGTGCCGGTTGATGTGGTATTTATAGGCTCCTGTACTAATTCACGAATTGAAGATATTCGTGCTGCAGCTATTGTGGCGAAAGGCAAAAAAGTCGCTGATTCAATTAAGCAGGCTTTGGTTGTACCGGGTTCCGGTTTGATAAAACAGCAGGCTGAAGAAGAGGGGCTGGATAAAATTTTAACACAGGCTGGTTTTGAATGGCGAGAGCCGGGCTGTTCCATGTGTCTGGCAATGAATGCTGATCGTCTGGAACCGCAAGAACGCTGTGCATCAACTTCAAACCGTAATTTTGAAGGTCGTCAAGGGCAGGGTGGTCGAACGCATCTTGTCAGCCCTGCTATGGCGGCAGCTGCTGCAATTGCCGGACATTTTACTCGTATTGATAAACTATAACAGATTTTCAAAGGAGTCTATAAATGGAAAAATTTACGAAAATTACTGCAGTTACAGTACCTTTGGATCGAGCGAATGTCGATACTGATGCGATTATACCCAAGCAATTTTTAAAATCGATTAAGCGCAGCGGCTTCGGCCCTAACTTATTTGATGAATGGCGCTATCTGGATCATGGTGAACCGGGTATGGATAATTCCCAGCGTGCTGTTAATCCAGATTTTGTGCTTAATAAAGCTCGCTATTCAGGTGCACAGATTTTATTGGCCAGAGATAACTTTGGTTGTGGATCTTCACGTGAACATGCTCCCTGGGCTTTAGAAGATTTTGGTATTCGAGTGATTATCGCTCCTGGTTTTGCCGATATTTTTTATAATAACTGTTTCAAAAACGGCATATTACCGATAATATTAGCTGAATCCACCGTTGATCAGTTATTTCAGGCTGTTGAAGCCAATGAAGGCGCTCGGTTGACCGTTGATTTAGAACAGCAAAAAATCCTGTCTGATGAAAGCATGGATGAAAAGATTGACATAAGTTTTGAACTGGATCAATTTCGTCGTCACTGTTTACTTGAAGGACTGGATGAAATTGGTTTGACGCTTGAGCACTCGGATGATATTCGGGCCTATGAAAATAAACAAAAAAAGATAACTCCCTGGCTTTACTAACATTCTTTTTAGAATAATGAACACTAAATTTTTGAGATAATATTATGAGTAAAAAAATTGCTGTATTACCCGGTGACGGCATTGGTATTGAAATTGTCGCTCAGGCCGTTAAGGTTCTGGATTGTTTAAATCAGGATTTTGATCTGAATGTTGAAATGGAATATGGTTTAGTGGGTGGTTCTGCCTATGATGAAACCGGCTCTCCTTTACCTGAAGCAACGCTAAAGCTGGCAAAAGAATCTGATGCTGTATTATTGGGTGCTGTGGGCGGTTATAAATGGGAATCTTTAGATATCGCTGTACGTCCTGAAAAAGGGCTGCTGGGTTTACGCTCTGAACTGGAACTATTTGCCAACTTGCGTCCCGCCATTTTATATCCACAGCTCGCACATGCGTCTACCTTAAAAGAAGATGTGGTTTCAGGCCTGGATATTATGATTGTTCGAGAGTTGACCGGGGGCATTTATTTTGGTCAGCCTAGAGGAATAAGAACGCTTGGTAATGATGAAAAACAAGGGTTTAACACGCTTATCTATAAAGAGTCTGAGATAGAACGCATTGCTCATGTGGCTTTTGAAACAGCCATGAAACGTGAAAAACGACTGTGCTCTGTTGATAAAGCCAATGTACTGGAGTGCACCGAATTATGGCGTGAAGTCATGATTCGTGTGGGTAAAGAATACCCGGAAGTAGAGCTGAGCCACATGTATGTTGATAATGCTGCGATGCAGCTGGTCAGAGCACCAAAACAATTTGATGTGATGGTTACCACCAATATGTTTGGTGATATTTTATCTGATTGTGCCGCTATGTTAACCGGTTCAATTGGTATGTTGCCTTCGGCATCAATGGATAAGAATCAAAAAGGTATGTATGAGCCAATACATGGCTCGGCACCTGATATTGCCGGACAGGATATGGCTAATCCTTTAGCGACCATTTTGTCCGTTGCAATGATGTTACGCTATTCACTGGGCTCAGAAGATCTGGCAGTAAAGGTTGAACAAGCAGTGGAAACTGTACTTAATCAAAATCTGAGAACAGCAGACATCTACACAGACGGCGATAATAAAGTGGGAACTGAAGCTATGGGTGACGCAGTTGTTGCCGCCTTGAAAGTTTAATTTGATTAACAATGACAAAGTAAACTATTCAATTCACAAAGCAGGACAAAACAAATGACTAAAGAATATGATGTTGCAGTAGTAGGTGGTGCTACAGGTGCTGTTGGTGAAACCATGATGGCCATTCTTGAAGAACGGGATTTTCCAGTAAGGAACCTCTATCCTTTGGCCCGTGCCCGTTCTGCTGGTAGTAAAATTCAGTTTAAAGGGAAACATTATACCGTTGAGGATCTGAGTGAATTTGATTTTTCAAAGGCTCAAATAGGTTTGTTTTCTGCTGGCGGCAGTATTTCAGAAGTGTATGCTCCTAAAGCGGCTGAAGCAGGTTGTGTTGTCATTGATAATACAGCCCATTTCCGTTATGACGATGATATTCCACTAATTATACCTGAAGTGAATCCTCATGCAATTGCCGGTTATACGCAGCGTGGTATTATTGCCAACCCAAATTGTTCAACCATACAAATGCTGGTTGCACTTAAACCAATTTATGATGCAGTGGGCATCGAACGTATTAATGTGTGTACCTACCAGGCCGTATCAGGTACTGGAAAAAATGCTATTGAAGAGTTGGCAACTCAAACAGCTAATATCTTTAATGCAAAAGAAGTTAAAGCAGAAGTTTATCCCAAACAAATTGCTTTTAACGCCTTACCTCAGATTGATGTTTTCAATGATAATGGTTATACCAAAGAAGAAATGAAGATGGTTTGGGAAACAAACAAAATCTTTGAAGATGATTCTATACTGGTTAATCCAACAGCGGTAAGAATTCCGGTATTTTATGGTCATTCTGAAGCACTTCATATTGAAACAAAAGAGAAAATTACGGCTGAAAAAGCAACTGAATTAATGCGTGCTTTTAATGGCATCGAAATTATGGATGATCGTAACGATGGCGGATATGCAACAGCTGTCACTGAGGGTGCAGGTAGTGATCCGGTTTATGTCAGCCGTATTCGTGAAGATATTTCTCATCCACGTGGATTAGATATGTGGGTTGTTTCTGATAACGTTCGTAAAGGTGCTGCTTTAAATAGTGTTCAGATAGCAGAGATCTTAATTAAAGACTATCTATAAGTAACATATCATTCAAGAAATCATAAACTGGCCTTGTTTTTTTTATTTTTGCAAACCAGTTAATGTTTTTCTTGAATCATTTACATTACCATCTATAAGATTACAACTCTCGTGTATTTTCATCTTTTTGTTGCCTAGAGTTTTTACAAAATTATCATTGTAATAAAAAAGGAATCTTATAATGCGTAAATTACTACTTGCATATACCACATCACTTTTAATGTCCCCAATATCCGGCTGGACATTAGGTATGGGTGATATACGTGTTAACTCACATTTAAACCAGCCTCTGAATGCTGAAATTGAACTCCACTCAGTTAATAAAAAAAATATAGAATTTTTACGCATTAAACATGCTGCTAATCGGGTAGCCACAGGTTTCTCTCCTACAGCCCCCACACCACCCATCATGCGGGTCCGCAATGGGCGGTTCACTAACCGTAATGAA
>JAHXIM010000390.1 GCA_025655635.1 gamma proteobacterium symbiont of Lucinoma myriamae
AGTATGGAAGAACAGGCAGAAATGAAAAAAGCTGCTTAATAAAAGAAATAAGATTTTTGAAAAAATTGTCTAGACAATTTGGGGTGGAATAGGTACAGCGACATCAAGAAGGCCTGCCTGACCATTATGATAAACTGAAGGTGTATTTTTTAGCCAAACCAGTTTGTTTTGTATGAGGTTAATTAATCCAATCTTGCCATTTCTTTGTGAAAAAATTAGTTTATCAGCAGATAAAAAAGCCATACCCCATGGAATGCCTAATCCATCAATTACAAACTTCGACATCAAATTTATTAATTTGGTCCTGATGGATTACCTCTGATGAACTGACAATGTCACTGATAGCAAAGAATAATAAAATAATAACTAGATATTGACTTATTTTGCTGCTTATCATCATATTAAAGCTCAATTTATTTAAAAACGATTTCTATTAGCTTAGCCGTTCTTCTTGAGATTTCAATATTCGCAGCCAGATTGTTGTGGTTAAGTGCTATTAACTGTAGACAAATTGCTTTCAATTTCTTTACAATTGAGTAAAGCAACAATCGATTAATAACGGAGCAATAATATGTATGGTACAAACAGTTCAATTTCCAGCCTGTTAGGCGCCTACCATATGTCCAGTGTATCGATGCGCTATAGTCGCTTCATGCCCAGGGTGTATAATCTAGCAAAATCATTGGGCTTTAAACCTGGGAAAATTATGCCCTCCAGGGCATTTTGTTCGGATGAGAGCCAGGGTTATCCGATAATTTTAATTGCCAAACACTTTGGTACATTTCCATTTAATCATGGTTTAGTGGGCGGCATTGTTGCTACGGATAGACATGCACCACATGCACATCACGGAAAAGATCTGGTGATTATTCAGGCCAGCCATGTTGGTTATGATCCGGTTAATGAGCGATTTGGTGTCTATCGAAGGCTTCAGACAGGTGATGCATGTGAAACATCTAATTGCGGAAAAATCGGAGGTGCTCTGGAGTGGTATATTCATGAGTATGAGTTTGCCTGTCAAAATATTTTTCTAACCCGAGAGAATGATGATATTAAAGTTATTATCGACAATCTCTTATTACATGCTGACCGTGAAGAAGGATTATTACTCAATTTAGAAAAAATTGTAAAAGTCGACGCACAAGGTAAACCAACTCCTGAACTTTCCAAAAGCACGGCAAAAGTTTTTCCTGCTTCTACAGCATTACTTGATTATTACAATACTGATAACTTAAAAGATGGTCAAATTGAACCTATTGGAAATCAACTTCATCCTGATCTGTTTTATTTCAAACGCAGTATCAGCCTTCATCATGAAGGACGTGATCATTTAGAAAAAAATCTTATCAATGTCATGCCCTATGTTGTTACATCCAAATGGCCTTCACTAACTGCTGCACAAGCTAATACACAGGTTGAATTTGACCGGGCTTTCAGGACTATAATTCAGGAGCCTACCTACAAAAACAAGAAAATCTTGTTTATATCCGGTCTAAATGTCGATATATCACCTCAGGAAGGACAGGTATTTCCGCTGACAAAATTCATCCCCTGGGCGGCCTATGTTCAAGATGAACAAGGTAACCATCATACCTGGGAACAGGCTGAATTATTTGAAAAACTGATGGAGCAATCAACAGAAAATCCTGATCAGCTTGACCTGGAAACAGCCATTGAAATAATGGAAAGTGCACAGGAAATCTATTTGCCTTTTTAGCTTATATGTCCAGCCACTCTCCTTTTTTTGAGGAGGAGTGAATTTATTTATCTGTTTTTATTTCCGGAAGAGCAAAGGAGAGAACAGCAGCAATTAAGATAAAAGCTGTTGACCACCATAAACATCCTATCAGCCCCTGAGTCTGATAGGCCCAGCCAGATAAAATGGTACCGGCAAGACGACCACCGGCATTTGCCATATAGTAGAAGCCCACACTCATGGCGACTTTATCTTGATCAGAATAAGCAAGGATCAGATAAGAATGGACTGCAGAATTAATAGCAAAGACACAGCCAAAGAGAATTAAACCGACAATTATTACACTATCAGGTGGCCATCCCAGCATCAGTGCCAATGCTATCCCCATAGGAAAAACAGCAAGTATCAATGCCCACAAACGTGCAGTACCCCCACCAGGACCATTACCATGATGACTGTATTGCAGTAATTTTGGAGCACTGGTCTGAACAATTCCATAGCCAATAATCCATGAGGCCATAAAGGCACCAACTTGAGATAGTGTCCAGCCGAGTATTTCATAAAGATAAACCGGCAATCCAACCACAAACCAGATATCTCTTGAACCAAACAAGAAAAAGCGTGCTGCCGAGAGCCAGTTAATAGTCGCAATATTTGAAAAAACCTGGGTAAATTTTGGTTTGGATTTCATTTTACCAACACCAGTTGGTAATAGTATGACCGTTACAATCAGAACAATAAATAATAAACCTGCCAGTATTGCTAATGCACCTCTAAACCCCAGCAATTCTAAAAGTACTGCACCAACAAAGAAGCCGCCGCCTTTCAGGGTATTTTTAGAACCTGTTAAAACAGCAACCCATTTGAACAGCTTAGTATTATCACTGTGAGTGAGCATCGTTTTAACCGATGCCTTGGCTGACATTTTATTTAAATCCTTAGCAATACCAGAGAGTGCCTGCGCAGCCATTACATAGGGTATGGATAACCAGTTGTCAGGTACAGTGAGTAATACTAGTGCAACTACCTGCATGCCCATACCGATATGCATGGTAAGGTTGAGACCAATACGAGCGCCCAGCCATCCGCCGACAAGATTAGTAATAATGCCAAAGAATTCATAAAACAAAAACAGCATGGCCACTTCAAAGGGAGAATAGCCTAATAGATGAAAGTAAAGGACAATCAACATGCGAATAGCACCATCAGTGATGGTAAAAGCCCAATAGCCGCAGGTGACTATTAAATAGTTGCGCATACCCTGCTCTATCTGACTAAACATGTTACAAACTTTCAGCGACTTTTTGAGTCAAATCAATCAAACGATTAACATAACCCCATTCATTGTCGTACCAGGCATAAACCTTAACCTGAGTATTATCAATCACCATAGTTGATAGTGCATCAATGATTGAGGAGCGAGGATCATTAAGATAATCTACTGAAACTAATGGTCGCTCCTCATAACCCAGGATGCCGCTTAATTCACCCTCAGCCGCTTCTTTGAATAAATCATTCACTTCTTCAATAGTGACAGGACGAGCTGCTTCAAAAACAAAATCTGTTAATGAGGCATTGAGTATCGGTACACGAACAGCATGCCCGTTAAGCTTACCTTCAAGCTCAGGAAATATCTTTGTAATGGCTTTTGCAGAACCGGTTGAAGTCGGGATAAGAGATTGACTACAGGCACGGGAGCGGCGCAAGTCCTTATGACCTTTATCAATAATTGTCTGCGTATTAGTGATGTCATGTATCGTTGTCATACAACCATGAATAATGCCGATTTTTTCATGTAAGACCTTAATTACAGGTGCAAGACAATTAGTTGTACAAGAGGCTGCTGTTATTAAATGATGGACTGATGCATCATAGAGAGCATCATTGATACCATAGACAATATTAAGTGCGCCTTCAGTGGGAGCGGCAACAATAACTTTTTTTACACCTTGATCAAAATAAGTTTTTAGAGTCTCTGGCTTTTTATGATGTTTACCGGTAGCTTCAATAACAATATCGCAGTCTGACCAGTCAGTATCATCAATAGCAGTATTTGATGAATGTAAAATAGACTGATCATTGATTAGAATTGAGTCATCAACGACTTGTGCATCATGCTCCCAGGTGCCGTGAATTGAGTCAAATTTAAGTAAATAAGCGCAGCCAGCTGCATCAGTTGCAGTCTCATTAATACGAATAAAGTCAAGCTCAGAATGTTCCCACCCGGCACGTAATGCTAATCGTCCCATACGACCAAAACCATTTATACCAACTTTAATCGTCATTCTTTTTCTCCATTGTAAAAAATATATCTATTATGTAACTCACTCAGGCATCGTTGCCAGAGTGTGTTTATCAGTGATAAAGGGTTTGTCATTTTCAATACCTTTAGCCGTTGCTTCCAGTATTTCAATAAACCATGAAGATAATTCATTGTTTATACGATAATAAATCCATAAGCCTTCTTTGCGATCACTGACTAATTGAGCTTTACGTAATTTAGCCAGATGATGAGATATTTTTGGCTGCGATAAATTTAGTGCATAAGTAAGCTCGCAGACACACAACTCACCTTTATTAACTAACAATGATAAACAACGAAGACGGGTTTCATCTGAAAGTGCTTTGAAAAATTCAATGGTATTCATATTCACCAAACTATATATAGATTATATTAGATATAATAGTATATCGATATAAGTCGATATGTCAATTTAAACATGAAGATGGACAATGGCCAGTAAAATTAAAGTGGAATATGATAGACTAAATGCATAATCTATAATTGATAAATAAATGAAAAATCTAATGTCACCTGTTAAAAAATTTTTGTTTCCAGAATATTCCCGAACATTTTATGGTAAACGCTGGTTTGATATTGCATTGCGTACAATACATTTAATGGGCTTATTAGGTCTATCAGGTGGAATTTTATTTAACGCTGAACAAGCATTATGGCTGCCCTATTTCATCAGCACAATCCTATCAGGTTCTGCTATGGTTTTATTAAGCCTGTGGTCAAACGCTAACTGGATATTACAAAATCGGGGTTTAGTTATTATCGCAAAAGTAGTTCTACTTTCATTGTTACCAGTACTATCAGGTTCATCAGTGTTCCCCTTTTAACTCAACCTCGGAACTAATCGGTTCATGAGAGCACTCATAAGGTTCGCCAAAGACTTACCTGTCATAAT
>JAHXIM010000226.1 GCA_025655635.1 gamma proteobacterium symbiont of Lucinoma myriamae
TAACATTTCTGGTCGATCTGGTCACTCAAAAATAGGGATAATTCCTTACATTTCAAATAGATAATATGTTTTTCAGGGCTGACTAATTATTATAAGTTTTGTTAACTAAGAAATTTAATCTTATTATTTTTATATTATTGATACTATTAAGAGCCGTCTGATGCGTCTCGTCCATTTGCTAATGCAATTCAATAGATTTACTTAATATCAATATTTAGATGAGTATTGATATTTATTGAGCTAAACATTATGACCTAAAAGAATCGTGAGTCAATAAGAAAAATAATAACTGCTTGATCTGGGTCAATAAAACATAAGTCCATAAAAAAACCAAACCTGAAATAAGGTTTGGTTTTTTTATTAAAGCTTATAATGAACGTGAGCCTGTACAAAAATAATAAATAATTTTTGTACAGGCTCAGAACATTCTGGCATATTAAACAATTAACCACCAAAGATATCGGAAGTAATGTTATTAAACCAGGAGTGAGCATAACGTGCTTCACGTTTTCTCATGGCTTCAGAAGAATCCATTGGTGTTAAGCCGCCTGAGCCCTTAACTTTCTGGATTTTCTTACCGTCAAAGTTATAGACCATTGCAACAGAAATACCATCATCTGGAGTAATAAGGCTGTAACAAGTATTAACCAGTGTAGGAATAGCTGCTGGCTTGCCGTGCAGGCTGGCACCTACTGCTGCTGCACAAACTTTAGCTTCAGAGTTAGCTGAATAACCAGATTTAGGTAATGGAGAAGCAACACTGGAGTCACCAATAACATAAACATCTTTATGCATAGTTGATTCAAATGTCTGCTGATTTACAGGACACCAGCCCTTATCATTTACAAGACCTGAATTGAATGCAATCTTACCAGCTTTTTGAGCTGGAATGACATTGATGACATCACCCTTATACTCTTCAACACTGCCAGTGATAGTATTGGTCTTAGCATCAACACCTTCAATGATACCGCCTTCAGCACCTTTGACCCATTCGATCAGGCTGTTGTCAGTACCATAGCCATAGTGCTTCTTCCAACCTTGTGTAAACAGACCTTGTTTAGAAAACTTGTCTTTTGCATCAAGAATAAGGATCTTGGACTTCGGCTTATTGTTCTTCAGGTAATGAGCAATCTGACAGGCACGCTCATAAGGTCCAGGAGGACAACGGAAAGGGTTTGGTGGTGGTGCAATAATTACTGTACCGCCATCTTTCATTGCTTGCAGCTGCTTGTGTAGTAAAGCGGTCTGAGGACCAGCTTTCCAGGCATGAGGTATCTTGGTTGCAGCAACCTCAGCATCGTATCCTTCAATAGTTTCCCATTTGAAATCAACACCTGGAGAAACGATACAGCGATCATAAGCAATGTTACCGCTTTTCTTGGTAACAACATGCTTTTTCTTTGCATCAATATTGCTGGCATAGTCCTGAACAACTTTAATTCCCATTGATTCAAGGTTTTTATAACCAAACTTAATTGAATCAAGCGAACGTTCGCCGCTGATCACTTCATTACTCATAAAGCAGGTGAAGTAGTTTGCATTTGGTTCAACGATGGTGACCTGAACAGCTGGATCAGCACGTTTGATGTAGCGCGCTGCAGTTGCACCACCCACACCACCACCAATGATAACAACATGTCCTGCGCTTTTGCCGGCAAGAAGAATGTTGCTGAAACCCATAGTACTAACTGCAGCACCACCACCGGTAATTTGTATAAAATTTCTACGTGAAATTCCTGACATTTGTATATCCCCCTTTATTTCTGGCTGCCGTAGTAGTGAATAAGTTGCGTCATGGCTTTGGCGCCTTTATCTTTTTCCATTTTCTGGACTTTCTTTTTCATCTTCTTGGTCATTTCACGTTTGCCGCTAGTAAAATCATCCATGGTGAAATGTAAATATTCCATCCACTGACCTGCTAGAATACCCGCATCATCTTCAGAGGAACGGCCACCGTCTTCATGACATTTTTCACAATATTTCTTGTGCAGTTTTGCACCGGCTTTTGCTTGTTTTGCATCAAATTCTTGAGCAGCAGGAATCATTTTCTGCTTAGCAAAAAAACCAGACATCAGTTTAATTTCTTCTTCAGTATAGCCTTTGGCGATACGGCTCATGATGGTTGAATAACGGCCTTCAGGATCCTTATAGTTTTCCATAGCTTCGATGAAGTATTCTGATGACATGCCTGCGAGGGAAGGTGTTGCCGGTCCGACACTGCTTCCATCTGTACCATGACAACCAGCACAAGAGTTGGCCAGGTCTAATGCACTTGCAGTGCCTGACCAGCTGTTTCCTGAAACTGCTAACCCCCCGAGTACTATCAAGCCCAGTACTTTTTTATTTAATTTCATAGGTCCTCCTTCAGGTGACCAATTTTTTTATAAAGTATGATCTAAGATACATTTAGTAAAACTTATATTTAATAAATTTTCTTTAATAGACATATTCATTATGAGATAGAGTATGCCTCAAAAGAAAAAGGGTTGTAAACAAAAATTTTATTTAATATATACCTGATAAGTATATTATTAAATAACCATATTTTAAGGACGTTGTTAAAAACCTTGTTAATAATATTAGTACTAACGTTTTTTCTTACGCTTTTGTTTACCGTCATATTGATAAACTTTCTTTGCATAGTCCAGCCCGGAAAGTCCATCATTATCTTTTAGATTCGGATTTGCGCCATATTTATATAATAATGTGGCGGCTTCAAAATTTCTTTGTATATAAGCTTCAATGACTGCAGTACTGCCATCTAAACCCTGATGGTCAGGGTTTGCTCCACTTTTTAATAATAATTCCATGGTTTCTAACTGATTGGCTTCGCTGGCCCAGAAAAGAGCAGTAGAGCCATCATCACTTTGTGCATCAATGCTGCAGCCGCGCTGTAGTAATTGTTTGATAATTTCGGTCTGGCCATGGGAGGTGGCGACCATCAGTGCGCTGCCGCCATCTTTATTACGTATTTCTGTATTGGCACCTGCTTTAAGTAATATATCAATAATTTTCAGGTGACCTCTTTGGGCGGCAGCCATTAATGCGGTATTACCGTCTTTATCCTGTGTATCAATATTAGCACCCGCTTCAATGAGTATTTGCAGTACTTCCGGGTAGTTATAAATTACTGACATCATCAGTGCATCCCAACCGGCGCGTGTTTTATTTTGAGTTTTAGCACCTTTGGATAATAATAATACCGTCAGATCAGAAAAACCGCCTTCAGCAGCAAAAGTGAGTGCCGTACAGCCGGGTTTGGTGAGAGCGTTAACGTCGGCACCTTTGGATATTAGTAGCTGAGCCACATCATCACTGCCTTCTTCGACGGCAAACATTAATACGGTTTTACCATAACGTCCATGTGCATCAACACTGACTTTTTGGCTTAAAAGTGATTTGACTGTATCTATATCACCTACCATTGAAGCCTGCATCAGATCTTTTTCCTGCGGTGTCGGATCGGTTAGTTTTTCTTTTGCCGCAAAAACGCTGTTGGATAACAGGCCGATTCCAAGACATAGAAACAGAGGAGTGATTGCCTTTTTTATATTTATCATAGTATTACGCATCTTTGCTCTCTTCGTTTTCTTCCTCATCAGGCTCATCAGGCTCTTCATGAGCAATACCTTTGTGACAGTCAATGCAGGTTTGACCTTTTAATTGAGCACGAGGATGTTTTTTGCGAGCCATACGACCCTGCTCACCAAGTTCCATATTGTCATAGTCATGGCAACTGCGGCACTCTCTGGAATCAGAGGCTCTCATTTTTTCCCAAACTCGGGATGCCATATCCCAGCGATGTGCTTCATATTTTTCAGGAGTATCAATAGTACCGAGAATTTCATGCATGACATCTTTGTAAGCAAGAATTTTAGCTTTCATCTTGGGGAAGAATTGCTTAGGTACATGACAATCGGAACAGGTAGCCTGAACACCGGAAGCATTCTTATAGTGAAGGGTTTCCTTATATTCTTCTAAATTAACTTTCATACTATGACATGAGGTACAAAATTCCATTTCATTGGTATGGGCAAGAATGGAATTAAATCCTGCAAATGAGATGACACCTGCAAAAAAAACAATGAGGATTAACAATATGTATTTTCTTGAGAAAAAACGTGAGCCTTGCTTAGATGACTTATTATCAGTCATATTATATTCCTGTTTATAGTATGTAGTCGAGTTGAGAGCCTGTTATTAGAGTTTTATTTTTTTGGGCTCAGAAAAGTACCTGGACTAAAGTTATTTTTTTTATAATTAGTCCAGGATAGTTCTATCTAGCATTTGTCATGCCAATTAAATATTTAGTTATAGTGTAATAATATAGAGTAAATAATTATAAAAAACCAGTATTTGTCATGTCAGTACAGTTTTTTATATATGTCATGACATATATAAATCTTCTGTTACTTGGTAAACTTAATACGTACATCAACTTTTCTTTATAAGAAAAGAACTATACTTAGTCAGCCCTGAAAAATATATTATCTATTTGAAATGTAAGGAATTATCCCTATTTTTGAGTGACCAGATCGACCAGAAATGTTACAATAAGCACAGATTTTCTGGTCGATTTGGTGAAAAAAATGTACTCAACAGCAGGCAAAGATCAACAACTTAGCTTTTTTGGTGATGACATCCTTAATCAGTTGGATGAAGCAGAGCCCTTATTAAAGTTAGCTTCAATTATTCCCTGGGATGATTTTGAACAAGCTTTTAAAATCCACTATTCAGGATTAGGTGCACCAGCAAAGCCTATAAGATTAATGGTCGGATTATTGTTGCTGAAACAGCTGGAAAATTTTAGTGATGAGACTCTGGTGCGTCAGTGGAAACAAAATCCTTATTACCAGGCGTTTTGTGGTCAAACTAACTTTA
>JAHXIM010000049.1 GCA_025655635.1 gamma proteobacterium symbiont of Lucinoma myriamae
TGATTTTTGGTGGTAATATCATGATATTTCACTATAATTTCAATGGGTTATGATTATAGACCATTTTCAACTGATTTTTATAGGTTAATGGGTATTCATCGTTCAGTTGATGCTGACATCAGTGCATCTTCAGTCTTAAGTCATTATGGACGTGTGATTCCTATCACTCTTTTGACTGTGTTGATGATGTTGCTAATTGTACTGGGTGTGGCATTGCTGGTTATTCCCAGGATTTATCTGGCGATTGCCTATTATGATGGCTCTACCACTCATGATGGATAGAAATATGGGTATATGGGAAGCCCTGGAAACATCACGTAAGGCAATTTCTAAACACTGGTTCAAGATATTTTTTATTTATTTTCTGTTAGGTTTATTAATGCTGGCTGCAATGCTCCCTGCATTTATTGGCTTAATATGGGTGATACCTCTGTCATCAGTGATTCAGGGTGTGATGTATAAATATATCTTTGGTGTTGAATCTATTGAATAATGATTCATTATCGAGCATTTTTAAAAAATGCTCGATAGCTATCAGCAAAGTTTCACAGCCATTCCTGTACCTATAATTTCCTATCCCTGCTGTTCATATATTGCTAAAATACTTATTTTTTGATGTTGACCTATGCTTAAATTCTCAAACTTATCTTTACGACGTGGTGTGCAATTATTGCTTCAGGACGTCAATATTACCATTCATCCTCGCCAAAAAGTGGGTATTACCGGTGGTAATGGCTGTGGTAAATCCAGTCTCTTTGCTCTGATCAATAATGAGCTGCATGCCGACAGCGGTGATTTCTTTATCCCCAAAAATTGGATCGTTGCTCATGTTGCTCAGGAATCACCTTCAACAACACGCTCTGCTATTGACTATGTCATTGATGGTGATGCTGAGTTACGTCACATTGAACAGGCTATTGAAGACGCTGATCAATCAGGCCATGGTGAATTATTAGGCAAATTATATGCGCAATTAGAAGAAGCCGATGGCTATACAGCCAACAGCAGGGCGTCACAACTTCTTTCGGGCTTAGGTTTCACCCAGGATCAGCTCAATAATTCAGTGAATAGTTTTTCCGGTGGCTGGCGCATGCGCCTGAATCTGGCACGGGCATTAATGTGTCGTTCAGACTTATTATTATTGGATGAACCGACTAATCATCTGGATTTAGATGCGGTACTGTGGCTGGAAGAATGGCTGAAAAAATATCCCGGCACACTCTTACTGATCTCTCATGATCGTGATTTTCTAGATAGCGTAATGACTCATATTGCTCACATTGAGCATCAGTCTATGACCTTGTATAGCGGCAACTATTCTCAGTTTGAACGTATTCGAGCGGAGCAATTGGCACAACAACAAGTGCTGTATGAACGTCAGCAGCAGGAAATAAAGCATATACAAAGTTTTATTAATCGCTTTAAGGCCAAGGCCACCAAAGCCAAACAGGCACAATCCAGAGTTAAAACATTAGAGAAAATGGAGATGATCTCTCTGGCTCATGTGGATTCACCTTTTCACTTTGAATTTCATGCACCGGATAAAATCCCCAATCCTTTAGTCTCTCTGGAAGATATTAAGTTAGGCTATGGTGAAACCACTATACTGGATCATGTGCATATCAATTTGCAGCCGGGTTCCCGTATTGGTTTATTGGGTCATAATGGTGCCGGTAAATCGACCTTCATTAAACTATTAGCGGATGAGTTAGCTGTTCAGGCAGGACGAGTAGAACGCTCCAGTGAATTGCGTATTGGTTATTTTGCTCAGCACCAATTGGAACAATTACACCCTGAAGATACGCCAATGGAACATTTTCAACGATTAGATAAAAGAGCCACTGAGCAATCTTTGCGCAATCATCTGGGTGGTTTTGGTTTTAGTGGTGATAAAGTCGAATCAAAAATAGCGCCTTTTTCGGGTGGGGAGAAAGCACGTTTAGTATTTGCCACACTGGTTTATCAGAAACCTAATTTATTATTACTGGATGAGCCTACCAACCATCTGGATTTGGATATGCGCCATGCCATCAGTCTTGCTTTGCAGGAATTTGAAGGTGCTATGGTTATTGTTTCTCATGACAGACACTTATTGCGTAGCGTGACGGATGAATTCTATCTGGTTGCTGATCAAAAAGTGGTTGCTTTCAAAGGTGATTTGGAGGATTATCGAAACTGGATTGCTGATCAGAAAAAACAAGAAGCTCAACAAGCAGCAGATAGCTCAAGTAATAAGTCTGCTAATGATAACGCGGAAAAAAATAAGACATCAGTCAATTCTGCTCAAAGTAAAAAAGAACAAAAAAGACTTGAAGCTGAAAAACGAAAACTGCTGCAGCCGCTGAGAAACAAGCTGACCAGGCTTGAAAAAGAAATGGATAAGCTCACTCATAAAAAAGAAGAATTAGAAGAACTCTTAGCCAGTGCGGATATTTATGAGGACAGTAACAAAGCACAATTGAAAGATCTTTTACAGCAGCAAGTTAAAGTGACCCAATCACTTGATGATACTGAAGAACAATGGATGACACTCAGTGAAGAACTTGAGTCAGCTTAGTCAGGATATAGTAAGGGGATTTCTTAATGAAAAAACTATTTAAAAGTTTATTTAAAGTAACTTCTATAGTAATTATTATTTTTTTAATTCTTTCAGTTTTGGTTACGGTCTTTGTCGATATTAATCACTATAAAACAGAAATTACTCAAATAGTTGAACAAGAAACCGGCCTTAAGCTGGAAATAAATGGTGAACTAGAATTAAGAATTTTTTCAGGAATTAAGTTTAGTGCAGATGATGTTAAGCTCTTTTTAGATAAAGAACTGATTGCTGATGTTGAATCTATACGTTTGGGAGTGTCAGCTTATTCTTTCTATTATGGTGAGCCGGAAATTACCTCAGTTGATCTCACTGTTAGAACCCTGAAACTTTCCAGAAATAAAAAAGGTCAGTTGAATTTTTTACCATTATATTATAAAAATCTAGCAGCAAGTGACTCTACCAATAATGATTATAATGAAGATGAAAAGTTACCATTAAATTCATTAGCGATAAAAGATATTCAATTATCAATTGAAGGATTCCAATATCTTGATGATTTATCTTCAGTATCTATAAATCTGACAAACAGCAATGCATCTCTGTCATTATTACCCATTATCGATCATCATGAGTTAATCATTGATGATCCCAGAGTGCTGGTTGCTTATAATTATGAGGGTGAGCTGGAGATAAAAAAAGCATTAATAGATCAATACCAGATTTCAAATTTAGCAATGCACTTTACCGATCAGGAAGGGAATTTTGTTGCTGATAAATTGTCATTTAATTTGATTGAAGGTGGGAAAAAACATGCTGTGCCGCCGATTGTAGTTGATGCTCAAGGTAAACTTGCACTTAAGATACGTTATCACACACCAAAAGGTGCTTCCGAACCGCTTTGGGCGCAACCTGATATTATAAAAATAGGTGAGTTTGATTTTAATTTAGCAAAATTTGAATTAACGGATAAACAATATCAGCTTAAAACAGAACAGACCCATCTTGTTTTTGATGAAATGAGTGTTTTTGAATCTAAGAGTTATTTATTGAATGAATTACAGATAAAATCTTTATCTGCGGAGAGTAAGAATGTGATTATTACTCTTACACATGATAATGAAAATATTGATAAGTATGAGCTTTCTAAGAGCCTTTTACAGCTAAACAATGTACCTGTTATTCATAAAGGTAAACCGCTTGATGTCATGTCCGATGTCTTTCTAAAGAAGCTTGCTAAAAAGGGTGTAATTAAATTAACCAGCGAAAACATACGCTATGACTCTCAGCTTGTTGAAAAAATTAATATAGCTCTAAAAGGCAATACTGACAAAATTGATCTGTTAATGTCTTCATCTAATGTGATGGACTCTTCTATCACTGTTGAAGGACATTTTAACGTGCATCCATCAACAAAAAAGAATACACCTCAATGGCATCTTAAAGTGTTTAGTGATAAGTTAAGTTTAAAAGCATTTTCAGAGTTAACTAACACTCCCTTCAAAATAGAAGGTTTTTCTTCTATAGATACTCATTTATCTGGAAGTTATCATGATTCTAACTTTCAACTTACCAATGGCAAGGTCAACACTCGGGCGGATAATTTGCTATTGCACGGTATTAATCTCAATAAGATTCTGGAAGACTTTCAAAGCTCTCAAAGTGTGGGCTTGTTAGATGTTGGTGCGGTTGTTTTAATGGGACCAACCGGGATGCTGCTCACCAAAGGTAAGGATTATAATAATCTGCTTAAAACCCTGGGGGACAAGGGGACTAGTAAAATTAACCAATTAAGCTTAAATATGACCCTTTATGATGATATAGTCACCATGAATGATGTGGCATTTTCTACGCAGAAACACCGTCTTGCAGTCAAAGGACAAATTAATGCCAAACAAAAAACATTTATAAACTTTAAAGCGGCTACTATTAATAAAGATGGTTGTCCCATTTATGTCGAAGAAGTGAAAGGCACTTTAGATGCTCCAATAATAAAAAAAGTGAATATTTTAGTCAGCGGTGTTGTTAATCCCATTACTTCACTGGTCAAAAAAGCGGGTAAACGTTTAAACCTTCAATGTAAAAAACCATTTTATAATGGCGCTGTAAAAGCACCACTTTGATTACTATAAATAGTCAGCCCTGAAAAATATATTATCTATTTGAAATATAAGGGTTTATTCCTGTTTTTGAGTGACCATAAAGACCAGAAATGTTACAATAAGCACAGATTTTCTGGTCGATTTGGTGAAAAAAAGTACTCAACAGCAGGCAAAGATCAACAACTTAGCTTTTTTGGTGATGACATCCTTAATCAGTTGGATGAAGCAGAGCCCTTATTAAAGTT
>JAHXIM010000309.1 GCA_025655635.1 gamma proteobacterium symbiont of Lucinoma myriamae
ACCAACAATCAGAATTGATGAGAGTGAAATGAAAACGCTCTGTACTATTTAATTGAAAACAATTTGAGTTCTTATCCAGATCTCAGGTTAATTACAAAGAAAAAGGTCAACTAATAATGAAACATCGATGTAAATGGTGTGGCGAAGATGAGTTATATCAGCATTATCATGATACAGAGTGGGGTGTGCCGAGTTTTAATGATCAGCACTTATTTGAAATGTTGATTCTGGAAGGTGCTCAGGCTGGTTTGAGCTGGATCACAGTGTTAAAAAAAAGGGCACACTATCAGCAGGTGTTCGATCACTTTGATGCCGGTAAAATCGCTCAATATGATGAGCATAAAATAGCACTCTTGCTGCAAGATGCTGGTATTATTCGCAATCGTTTGAAAGTGAATTCAGCAGTTAGCAATGCCCGTTTATTTCTTGAAATCCAGTCAGAATATGGTTCGTTTGCGGATTATATCTGGCAGTTTGTTGATGGTGAGCCAATAGTAAATCACAGGAAAACACTAGCTGATATTCCTGTTACTACCAAAGAATCTGATCGAATGAGTAAGGAGCTGAAGAAAAAAGGCTTTAAATTTGTTGGCAGTACTATTTGTTATGCTTATATGCAGGCAGTTGGTATGGTAAATGATCACACCACTGACTGTTTTCGTTACTCTGCTCGATTCACCTATTAGGAACAATGATATGGACTCCTTCACTTAAACTTTAAGTTTAGGTGCTCGTGATTTTAATGCAGCAATTGTTAAAAAATATTCCTTTAAATATTAAGAGGTTATTTTGACAAGATCGGGCAGTTTTAAACACACCAGTGCGCGCATAGCGGCTTCAAGTACAGTAGCACCCTGAACATTAATATCAGGTTCAATAGAGGCTGTCCATTCTGCCATTTCTTCCCAGCCCCAGTTTAAGTCAATTTTATATTGTTCAATTAGTGGCCCTCCCTGTGACCAGAACCGACTGGGTGCCCATTCTCTGGGAGCCATTCCTGTTATGGGAACATAGCTAAGCTTGTTGTTATTATCTGGATAAAAGACATCAATGCCAATGGCTTCTGCCACCAGAACATCGAGTTTTACTGGGCTAAGGTTATTGATGTTTTCCATAAAGGCACTGCTCATAAAAAGTCATAATAAATAATTGCGTAAATTTCAGGACGGATATTAAGACAAGAAGGGGAGCTAAAAATAAAGAGATTTGCCATCGGGGTTAAATAAACCCGATGGCAAATAATAAGTTATTTACTTTCTCTATTTTCAATGAGTTGCTCGACAACACCTGGATCGGCCAGAGTACTGGTATCACCCATATTATCAAGTTCATTACAGGCAATCTTACGTAAAATACGACGCATAATTTTACCAGAGCGAGTTTTTGGTAAGCCAGGTGCCCATTGAACAAAATCTAATGAGGCAATAGGACCAATTTCTTTACGAACCTGCTTGACCATCTCAATTTTTAATTCATCACTGGGTTCAGCACCTTTTACTAAGGTGATGTAGGCATAAATTCCCTGTCCCTTAATTTCATGTGGATAACCAACAATAGCGGCTTCTGCAACATGTTTATGTAATACCAGAGCACTTTCAATTTCTGCAGTACCCAGACGATGGCCTGACACGTTTAATACATCATCGACACGTCCGGTGATCCAATAATAATCATCTTCATCACGACGAGCACCGTCACTGGTAAAATAATGACCGGGATAGGCAGAAAAATAAGTTTCAATAAAGCGTTTATGATCACCATAAATGGTGCGCATCTGACCTGGCCAACTGGCACTAATCACTAAAGAACCCGATGCCGGGCCATCAGCTATGATATTGCCGTCAGTATCCATGAGATTGGGTTTTACACCAAAGAAAGGACGTGATGCAGAGCCGGGTTTTAATGCAGTGGCACCAGGCAGCGGTGTGATCATGAAACCACCGGTCTCAGTTTGCCACCAGGTATCAACAATGGGGCAATTTTTTTCACCCACGACATTGTAGTACCATTCCCAGGCTTCAGGATTAATGGGTTCACCAACCGAACCTAGAAGATGCAGACTACTGCGATCGGTTTTCTTGACCGGCTCATCACCTTCACTCATCAGGGCTCTAATAGCTGTTGGTGCGGTGTAGAAAGTATTGACTTTATGTTTGTCAACAACCTGCCAGAAGCGAGAGGCATCAGGATAAGTCGGGATCCCTTCAAACATGAGTGTAGTTGCACCATTTGCTAAAGGTCCGTAAACAATATAACTATGACCGGTGATCCAGCCCACATCAGCAGTACACCAGTAAATATCACCATCTTTATAATCAAAGGTGTATTTATGTGTGATGGCAGCGTAGAGCAAATAACCGGCAGTGGTATGTAAAACCCCTTTTGGCTTACCTGTTGAACCAGAGGTATAAAGAATAAACAGTGGATCTTCTGAATCCATTTCTTCCGGCTCACAATGACTGTCAACTGTGGCAGCGATTTCGTGATACCAGACATCATGTTTATCATTCCATGCAACATCACCTTTAGTATTTTGAATGACTAATACGGTATGAACATTTGGACACTGGGCAACTGCCTGATCAGTATTTTTCTTAAGAGGCACTGCCCTGCCACCACGAATGCCTTCATCAGCAGTGATAACAATCTGACAATCAGAATCCAGAATACGATCTTTTATGGCTTCGGGTGAGAAACCACCAAAAACAACAGAATGAACAGCACCAATGCGAGCACAGGCAAGCATAGAATAGGCAGCTTCGGGGATCATCGGCATATAGATACAAACCCGATCACCTTTTTTTACGCCACGTGCTTTTAAGACATTAGCAAAACGATTCACGTTATCAGAAAGCTGTTGATAAGTAATGGTTTCAGATTTATTAGGATCATCACTTTCCCAGATAATGGCTGTTTGCTCAGCACGTTCTACCAGGTGACGATCAATACAATTGTAGGTTACATTCAGTTTTGCACCACTAAACCATTTGATACTGACATCAGGATTGCCTTTATCATCAGCAAAGTGCCAGTTACTGACTTTATCCCAGGGTTTTGAAAAATCAAGAAATTCTTCAGCCATATCACCCCAGAATGTATCGGGATCATCCATAGACTGCTGATACATGGTGTTGTACAGATTTTCTGTAATATAAGCATCGTCTGCAACTGCTTGAGGAATTGGATATACTTTACTATCTGACATAATGCGCTTTCCTTTACAAAGGTGAATGTTTTTAATTTAGGTTTTTATTATATAAAATATTAATTAAAAATTGTCAGCCACCAACGTTTTCTACTGCCGGTTGGAGCAATGGCAGCTTCGAGATCAATGGGTTGTATTTTACTCAAAATCCAGCCGGGGAGGGGAGGTGGTGCTCCACTGGAACCACATACCTGCCCGAGATTATTAGGGTCGTAAATTTTTATAAAAGCAGGATTTGTTTTATCATCGGCATAAACAATACCACAATAGTCATGTTCATGGTCGTGTTTTAATAATTTATCAATTTCTGCAATAAAATGATGTAACTTTTCCGGGGGGAAAACTGCTTCTGGAGGAGCTTCACCAATATGATATATGTACCAGTCATCAGCTGTCCCGGATTGAATGGTTTGCCATAACTCATTGAGTTGCTCCCAACGTAAAATACCTATTAACTTGCCATGAAACTTTTCCATAAAAGGCTGTTTAAGTTGAGTTACCGCTTCTGTCACCGATCTCTCCCGGAGAATATAAATATTTGTTCTAGCATAGGTTCAGGCAGAGTAAGAAAGAGGAACTCTGCCTAATGAAGACTAAGATTAAACCATAATCACCTGTTTTTCCATCCTTGGTACCCTGTTTATGTCCCAATTACTGATAAGGTATTGCCAAAAGTCATCTATATTATCAAAATCGTTATTGTCTAGTTCATTTTGCCCCAGAAAGTGTGCCGCCAATACCAGAGTATTTAGCGTACAGTTTATTTTCTTGGCCTGACTAAGCTTACTTAATTTTAGATTTTCTTCAGTAACAGCCAGAGGAATATGAGCATACTGTGGCTGCGGATAGCCGAGAAGTTGTTGTAGATAAATTTGTTTAGGGGTTGAATCCAAAAGGTCATAACCACGGACAACATGAGTAATACCACTTTGAAAATCATCAACTACTACACTTAATTGATATGAAAAGACGTTATCACGCCGATAGATAATAAAATCACCCACATCCTGACTCAGTATTTGGCTGTAACCTTGTTGGATTTGATCAATAAATGAAATGCGCTCTGACGGTACTTTGATACGAATAGCACTGTTTTTATTATTACTGTCATGTTGTGTTTTATGACGACATAGTCCTGGATAAATGCCGCTATCTGAAAGTGCTTTAAGTTGTTTTCGGGAGCAGGTGCATGGATAACTGAGTTTTGCCTGATTGAGTTTTTCCAGAGCTGACTGGTAATGATGCAGGCATTGACTTTGATAGCTGACTTTTTCATCCCACTCAAAGCCGCATTGTTCCAGAGTGTCTAATATATGCTGAGCGGAATGTTTTACCACACGAGCCTGATCAATATCATCGATTCTTAATAACCATGCTCCATTATGGTGACGAGCGTCAGCATAACTCGCCATAGCAGCTAATAGCGACCCAAAATGTAACTCTCCTGATGGGGATGGTGCAAAACGTCCCCGATATGCTTTCTGAACAGAATTATTTTTTTTCAATATGAAAGTCTATAGTTATTTAAAGGATATTTATAAAAAATAATGATTTGAAAGTTTAATCTGTTACCTGTTGTCATGGCTATTTAGTCGATCCTGAAAAAAGATAATCATCATGAATCGATAGATTATCGTACAACATTAATTGTAATTTTATTGTTCCTGATCAAA
>JAHXIM010000074.1 GCA_025655635.1 gamma proteobacterium symbiont of Lucinoma myriamae
TGTAACATTTCTGGTCTTTATGGTCACTCAAAAATAGGGATAATTCCTTACATTTCAAATAGATAATATGTTTTTCAGGGCTGACTACTTATAAAAAAGGTATTTCTCAATTAAGTCAATAAGCAGTGTATGCCATACTGAATAGTGACAAAAATTTGTTAATACTATTTAGCATAGTATTAACAAAAAGTTATTCTGTAGCAAAGGCTTCTATTGTCTGTTTGAGTTTATCTACATCAAAGTCTGCGGTAATAAAGCTGCTGCCCAATGTGTTAAGTAAAACAAGATGTAGTTGCCCATCAAGTACTTTTTTATCTCCAGCCATCAATTCTATAAATTTTTCTACAGAAATCCTTACATCATTAGTAATGGGTACCTGAGTGGGTAAATTCGCCGATTTGATAAGTTCAACAATTTGTTGCTGCACTGACTTATCAATCCAACCATGTCTAACAGAGAGGTCAGCGGCCATAACCATACCAATTGCAACTGCCTCACCATGCAGGCAGTTGCCATAACCCAGACCAGTTTCTATCGCATGACCAAAAGTATGCCCAAGATTGAGTAAAGCTCTCTGCCCTGCTTCTTTTTCATCTGCTGCAACAATGTCAGCCTTATCCTGACAGGAAAATTCAATAGCATATTCCAGCGCCTTAGATTCACGGTGCATTAATGCGGACATATTATTATTAAGCCAGTTAAAAAAATCACTGCTGTTAATTAACGCATATTTAATAACTTCGGCTAAACCCGCACTGAACTGCCTATCATCAAGCGTATTTAACGTATTCGTATCAGCAAGCACACATTGAGGTTGATGAAAAGCACCTATCATATTTTTACCTAAAGGGTGATTGACCCCTGTTTTTCCTCCCACAGAAGAATCAACTTGTGCAAGCAAGGTAGTAGGGATTTGGATAAAGTTAACACCTCGACGATAAATTGCCGCTGCATAACCGGTCATATCACCTATTACACCGCCACCCAAAGCAACTAAGGTGACACGACGATCGAACTGTTTTTCCATCAATCGGTCAATTATCGGCAAAATTCCATCATAAGTTTTATAAACTTCGCCATCAGGTAAAATCACCGTCTCACATTGATAGTCTGAAAAAAGGCTTAAAGCCTTATCCAGATAAAGTGGTGCAATAGTTTCATTACTGACAATAACAACTTGCCTGCCGCTCACATAGGGTGATATTAATGATTTATCATTTAAGATATCCTGACCGATAAAGATTGGATAACTGCGTTCGTCTAAATCAACATTTAATGTAATCATAGTATGGTTTTTTACGTTGGTAAGTATTGATGTTGCTAAATTGCTTACGTTGCTAAAATGACAGACTCTCACTTATCAACTAAGTAACTTTTCTAATTCTTTAACTGCCGCATGAACAGTCATTTTATTGGTTTCTAATATTATATCAGCTAATTCACGATAAATGGGCTCACGCTCGGTTAAAATTGACTGAAGCTTCGCTCTGGGATCATCTGTTTGTAATAGTGGGCGGTTTTTATCTTTTGCTGTTCTTTCTAATAAATCATCAATACCGGCACAAAGATATACCACCGTACCTGAACGCTTTAAGATCTTTTGGTTATCTTTTTTTAGAATGGCACCGCCACCTGTAGCCAGAACAATTCGATTTTTTTTTGTGAGTTCAGAGATGACATCATGTTCACGCTTACGAAAACCTTTCTCACCTTCTAATTCAAAAATTAAAGGGATAGAAACACCGGTTCGGTCTTCAATTTCTTTGTCACTGTCAAAGAAATTGAAGCCCAAAATGCGCGCAATTTGCCGGCCAATGGTTGTTTTACCAGCCCCCATCGGACCGATTAAAATAATATTACTAATGCTATGCTCCAGAAAATACTGCGGTATTAATTTTGAGATGTAATATGACAAATCATAGTGATTTTATCAAGCCTTATATAGACTCAGTTATTAAGTTAATGGTTTGCCTGTAAAACACAAAATTTGAATCTACATCCTGTAGACGTATAAGCTTCATCCTTAAACATAAAAAGGACTGTGGTTTCCCATCAGTCCTTTTTATATTTTAACGCAAGCTTATCGCATTGCTTACTCTGATTAAACTATCTAACAGAGAGTGTTTCATCCATAATCTTTGGTGTAATAAAGATTATAAGCTCTGTCTTTTTATCTGTTGTACTATTCACTTTAAAAGCAGCTCCAATGACGGGAATATCACCTAAAACAGGAACAGCATCAACAGATTTGGTTTTATTTCGTTCAAAAATACCACCCAGGACGATAGTATCACCATTATCAACCAGTACTGTTGTTTCAATTTCCTTTTTATTAATAATAGCCTGACCATCATTGGTTCTACCACTATCTACGTCTTTATTTATTTTTAACTCCATATTAATCTTATTTCCTGGAATAATCAGTGGTGTAACTTCCAAACTTAAAACCGCATCTTCAAATTCCGTTTGAGTGCCAGAATCACTAACTGTTTGGTATGGAATTTTATCACCCGCTTTAATCATAGCTTTTATTCCATTAGTTGTTACCACTCTAGGACTGGAAATGACTTCAGACGTACCCTCTACTTGTGATGCCGATATTTCCAGATCAACCAGATAACTACTATTTAAGAGTCCAAAGGTGATACCCAGAATATTTTTTTGTGCTACGCCTAAATCAACTGTTCCATCTGTGGTCTGTACTGTTGATGGAAAGCCACGATTTTTTAAGTTACCGGACGAATTTGTTGAACCAAAACTCCAGTTCAATCCCATGTCTCGTTCAAATTCATCGGTAGCGGAAACTATTCGCGAATCAATTAATACCTGTCTGGTGGGCGTATCGATTTCTTTAATTAATTTTCGTAACTGGGCAATATTGCGCGCAGTATCACGAACAATGAGTTTATTCGTTCTATCATCACCAACAATAGTCGCTCTGGAAGAAACATAAGAAGCACCGTCTTCATCATCCACATCACCGCCACTGGTATCACTTGCCTGATTTTTGGATGCTTCAGTAGCTCCCATATCATCAAGTAATGCAATCACAGCAGAAGCTGGAACAAATTGTAATTGAATAGTTTCTGTCACCAGAGGTAGTAAATCAGCAATTTGCTTTTTCGCTTCCAGCTCCTGCTTTTCAATTGCAGCAATTTCTTCAGACGGAGCAACACGCATCACATTACCTTCTTCACGCATGCCCAGACCTTTAGTTTTCAAGATAATAGCTAAAGCCTGATCCCAGGGAACATTTTTTAATCTCAGAGTAATACTGCCGCTAACTGTATCACTGGTCACCATGCTTCTTACCGGTAAAATCAGCAATCAACTGTAATACTGCACGAACTTCAATATCCTGAAAATTCAACGACAGTCTTTCACCCGAATAACCAAATTTTGCTTTCTGTCTAGCTTCTTTTTGCGCTTTCGTCAAACCTTTTACTTCAATGGTGAAGGTTCTTCCTGCCTGATAACCTAAGTGATCAAATTCACCTTTGGTATCAACCAGCATTTTAATATTTTTTCCAGAGGCAAAGGTATCGATAAAAGAAACCGGAGTATTAAAGTCATTAACATCCAGTCGACGTTCCAAATCACCTGGCAAACCCACATTTTCTATTTCAACAATCAGTTTTTCAAATTCTTGTTTTAAGTTGACATTTTTAGGCTGTTCAGAAAATGTGATGATGATATTACCATCTCCCTCATCACCTAAACGAAAATCGATATCCTTAATCGTATTTCTTCCTAAGGATGCTGTTGATTGCGAAACATTGGCCTCATCAATAGTAACAATCACATTATTACCATCGATCTCTGTCGAATACCTGGTCAGGGTAACCATATTAAGTACTACCCGGGTACGCCCACCTGCGGCTACAGCAGTAATACTTCTGGCAAGACCAATACCAATAGATTGACGCTTACGCTCCAGAGCAACTCCTGTATCTGGAAAATCCAATGCAATTCGAGCAGGAGAATCAATGGTAAAAGTACCTGGCTCCGGTGCTGACTCACTGAACTTCAATACGACTTGTACTTTATCACCTGGAATCGATGCAAATGAAATATCTTCAAGCATATTACTGGCGTGCACTACACTTATAAGGCTGATAGAAAGCAGCCCTAAAACAGCCATTAATAAGTGTTTAAAAATCATTTTACTATTCATAATTTTCTCTCTAATATTTCCCGGAGGACTCATAATTATTGCTAATCTATTATTTATTACTACTTTTTATTATACAAACTAACATAGTCGTTAATAAAAACTACTCACTCAGTGCAATTGATGCATCACGTTCTTTCCAACCATTACCTTTATCAGAAACCAACTCAAGTAAAGTGACTTCTTCGTCACTAATCGCTGTCACTCTGCCATAGTTTTGTCCCATATAATGACCGATTGATACTCGATGCAATAGACCATCAGGATCTTTTATTAAAATCCATTCAGCTTCTTTTTGAGCTAAAGTACCAACCATTCTTAAACTATCCAGTGAAAACTCTTCCAATGGTTCTCTAGGACGATTTTCATCTGGACGAGGACCACGATAAGGGCCGCTAAACACTTCAATATCAACCACTGGTTTAAATGGGTCTCGTACATCCATTGCGGCATAGGCATATGGACGACTTTGTTTGAATTCTGGTAAAGGGGCTACCTTTCCTTTATAGGTTGCCTTCGTTTTTTGAACATAGGCCCGTAAATCACCTATTTCATTGCTTACACAGCCTGACAGTGTCAGCAATGATATTATTGTAAAAACAGGTATCAGTATCATCAGTGTTCCCCTTTAAATCAACAGTGTTTTAAAAAGGTGCTTGTAGATGCGTCATTCCAACTTGATTAAGGCATAACTCAAGTTT
>JAHXIM010000544.1 GCA_025655635.1 gamma proteobacterium symbiont of Lucinoma myriamae
TTCATTACGGTTAGTGAACCGCCCATTGCGGACCCGCATGATGGGTGGTGTGGGGGCTGTAGGAGAGAAACCTGTGGCTACCCGATTATGAGCCTTGATGATTTTAGAGTAGCTCTTTTTATTCAGCAGTCCTTTTTCTAATGCTTGTTGAGCATTTTCTTTGGATGGGTAATTAAAACCAAAAAATATATGATATCGGCTTTTACGGTTAATCCAGGCAATTTTATAGGTTCCCTTAGGGGTGATATCGTCACCACGTTTACGCTTAAAGCCTGAACCATTGCGGCCAATTGAGATATTAGCAAATTTTACCAGAGTAACATCGGCTAATTTGACTTCTAATATTAACTTTTTGGTATCTATAAGTACCCAGATATCATCTTGTGCATGAGCAGAAAGCGATAATAATAAAATAATGATAGCAATCAATGCCTTAATATTCATAAAAATCAATCAAGTTATGTCTTTAGGTTCATATGTTTATTAAGAAAATAAAGTAAAAAGAGAACGGGGATACCCATTAAACTGGCCACCAGAAAGAAATTTGAGTATCCGATACTTTCAACAATACTGCCGGAATAACCACCAATGAGTTTTGGCATTAAAGTCATCAGCGAACTGAATATTGCATATTGTACCGCAGTAAAAGAAACATTAGTCAGACTTGAAAGAAAGGCAACAAAAGCTGCACTGGCAAGTCCTGCAGATAGATTATCAGCCGATATCACCAGATAAAGTAAGACAATATCATTACCTGCAGAAGCCAGTAACATAAATAAAAGATTAGTGATAACAGTCAATAAGGCACCCAGGAACAAAATCTTCATTACCCCGAAGCGTATAGCGAGTATACCTCCCAGGAAACCTCCGGCAATGGTCATTACCAATCCGAAAGTTTTAACGACTGTTGCTATTTGCATCTTGGTAAAGCCAATTTCCAGAAAAAATACATTGGCAATAACACCCAGAACAATATCTGAAACTCGGTAAAAACCAATAAAAATTAATAACATGAGAGCAATCGTTTTACCATAACGCTGAAAAAAATCATTAACGGGGGCAATATAGGACTCCCAGACCAGTTCTTTATCCACTAATTTAAAATATGAAAGTACATAAGCGGATAAACTCATCATTAGCAGTGACATTAAAAGCCTTAGCGTTTCCATTATAAAACTGCTTATCGGCAAGCTGCCTGATAATGAAGACAGCATTATCTTCGCTGATGAAACAGGAGTTTTTAAGGAGATAAACGTCATAATAAAGACAATAATACAAATAATAAAAAGCATTAAAAATTGTAAATATTGTTTTGTTGTGTGTTTTACTTCTATTGACTCTTGCTTTACAGGTTCTGGAATGGATAATGTGGTGAAGACTCCGATCAGCATGAATAATGACATACAAAGATAAGTCCAGTGCCAGGCCATGTAATTATAATGACCTTTTTCAGAGCCGAAATAACTGGCCAGAACTAACGCTCCTGCACCGGATGCCAGCATGCCGATACGATAACCGGCAATATAAGTGGATGACATCAATGCCTGTAAGGAGCTTTCAGCTTGCAAAGAACTGTCTGCAGATTCAATACGATAGGCATCAATGACGATATCCTGAGTGGCTGATGAAAAGCCTAATAAAATAGCAGCAAAGGCCATTAGAATTAAATAATCTTCTCCCTGGGAGGGATCAATAAAGGCCATTAAGACGATGGCACTGATCACCAGAAATTGAGCAAGCAGCAGCCAGGCACGCCTTTTACCTAAAAGCCGGGTTAATAGAGGAACAGGCAGGCGATCAATCAAAGGAGCCCATAAAAATTTAAAAGAATAGCCTAGAGCTGCCCAGCTAAAGTAAGTCACAGTAGAGCGCTGCACACCTGCTTCAACTAACCACAGAGATAAAGATGAAAATATTAACAACAGGGGAATACCGGCAGAAAAACCAAGAAAAAGCATGGTAATAACTTGTGGTCGTAAAAATGATTGTACACTGCTTAGCCAACTTTTGTTGACATCTTCTTGCATAGTGTTGTCCTTAATATCTTCTGTGCAGACGCGAAGATTAACATAATTTTGTGCATAGAGGCAGTATTATCATTATTACAGGCTTTTTGGCACGGGTAAGCATAATGTCTTTTTGATAATTTTCAGTTCAGTCAGTTCTGACTTTTTAGCAGTAGCAGTAGCAGGAAAATTTGAGGTAAGAGTAATCGCTCAAAAAGTCGAGCGACTGAATGTAGAAACTCTCCTTTTTGCCATCGCTCTCACATTTGGGATTATTGCTCTTCTGTGTAATTGCTCCGAGTTCTATATTTCATCATAACACTCCTTCTTTTTCATAAGAATATTATGTTGCATCGACCAGTTGCACCCACTGGGCAGACTATCAGGATTTTCAGGTCAACTTAGAACTATGGTTTAGTTGCAATTTTTAAGGGCATTAAGTTTAGAATAACCTTTTCTTAATTGTACCTTGACTATTTTTAAAGCAATTTTTAGTTTTTTTCGTTTTTTCTTGCTGCTTACATCGTCTAGTTCAGATTCAATTTTCTTTTCTTTTTTTTCCAGTTCTTTAAGTAAATCAGCTAACTCTTCACAGTGAGGTTTTCTGATTTTGTCTTTTTTAAAAATCGACTTCAGATCCTTTATTATTTTATTTATTTCCATAATTCACCCCTTTATAATATATTAAATGTCTGCATTTTTAATCACTGTTTTAGCCATACGTTTGGCAAAATAATAGATTCGTTTTTGTTTTTCAATAATATCTATTTCAGTCGTATAGGCTGCTATTCTATTAGGTTCATCAACCACCAGGCGTTCAGCCTGATGTTCGGCAGCAGAACGGGCTAAATTGGCAATATCATCTTTCATATCTATCACCATTTGTGCTACTGTTACATTATTCTGCGATACCGCCTGAATAGCACCATCCACTGCTTTATAAACTTTCTCATGAAAATGGGTTAACACCTTGCGAGTAGGCGCACTAATAGTAAAGTTGGAAGTGACATGTTCCATACCCAGGGCAACTAAATTAGTTTCAATAGTGTCACCGATATTTTCAAGATCACCCACAGCTTCCATTAATTCCAGTAATTCTTCCGTTTGTAAATCAGTTAAGTTCTGTTTACTTATTTGCCCTAAATAGTCAACAATTTGTTCATACAACAGGTCGACTTCATCATCACGAGATTCAATTTTACTGATAGTTTTTTTACTGCCATCTAATATTGCCGGCATGATTGTCCTCATCATATCATTGACAATTTCCCCCATATGCAGCACTTCCAGCCTGACCCGATCTAATGCAAGAGAAGGTGTATTGATAAGATATTCATCCAGGTATTTTGCCTCAACAACCAAACCTTCTTCTTCAATCGGAGTCGGCTTATCAGGTAGCAGTTTCACCACTAAGGATGCAATTTGAGTGGTAAACCAGATAAAAATAAACGTATTCGCAAGGTTAAATATGGTATGTGCATTAGCTATCTGTCTTGGTGTTTCAGCGCCCAGTTTATCCAGTCCTGTCAGTTCAGGATGGGTTGGAGAAAGGTAGCGGACAAAATCAGCTAATTGTTCAATAAACATCACCCATAGCAGCACCCCGGCAATATTAAAAAACACATGTACGGCAGCAGCTCTGACCGCCTCACGAGGTTTACCAATGGACGCTAGCAAAGCGGTGACACAGGTTCCAACATTGGCACCAAAAGCAAGAGCAATACCTGCTGGTAAGGAGATAAAGCCCTGGCTGGCCATGACAATAACAATACCGGTAGTTGCTGAAGACGATTGTATTAAACCGGTAAAGATTGCTGCCACTGCAATACCAACTAAAGGGTTATCCATGCTAATCATCAGATCTAAAAATGGCTGATAAGTTCGTAGCGGCTGCATGGCACTACTCATGACACTCATACCGTAAAATATCATGCCAAGACCCATTATCATACGACCATAATGTTTGATTTTTTCATTTTTTGGTGAGAATTGCATGCCATAACCAATGGCTATCATTAAAAATGCAGCTTTGGTCACTTTAAAGGCGACAATCTGAGCAGTAATCGTGGTGCCGATATTAGCCCCCATAATCACACCCACTGATTGTGACATGGTCATCAGGTTGGCCGAAATAAAACCCACCACTAACACCGTAGTAACCGAAGAAGATTGAATGACAGCTGTAACAGCGGCGCCCGTAGCAGCACCCATAAATCGATTGGAGGTCAGTTTCCTCAGGATAGTTTTCATCTTATCCCCTGCCACTGCTTTTAAGGCAATAGACATTAAATCCATACCAAATAAAAATAATGCCAGACCACCAAATAACTGCATCGTCATAACACCCCAATCCATGTCATGTTGTACATCACTTGCAGCAAATACAGAAAATGACATAAATGAAATTGCAAATAATAAAAACATTTTAGCCATTAATAAAATTTGCTTATGGGAGTTTTGCTGTAACATCATTGCTTTCTCTTTTATTTACTATGCACTTGTTCAAAGGTGCGTGGCAATACATATACGAAGATGGTTATTTTTCAAACGAACGAGTCATCTATAATGAATAAAACTTGTTCTCTAAGCATAGTCGTATAATTTGTTTTGTGTAAGAGCTATTGGGGAAAACATTCATTTATTTTTACATTTACACCTAAATTAGTGTCCCGTCAATCTGATATAAAAGGTGACTGATATTGATGGCTTGGGTTTAAATATAATTTTTACCCAGAGGTCTGCAATTACCACTACAATGCCATTAACTTAAGGATTCAACCCACTCTTTTGTAAGCCATATTGTACTTGGGTCTATTCCAGCGATTTCGTTTGTCTACT
>JAHXIM010000540.1 GCA_025655635.1 gamma proteobacterium symbiont of Lucinoma myriamae
AAAACTTGAGTTATGCCTTAATCAAGTTGGAATGACGCATCTACAAGCACCTTTTTAAAACACTGTTGATTTAAAGGGGAACACTGATGTAAAAAACACAACTTTTAGATGTATTTACTAATAATTGTTATCTTAAAATAGCCCTAATATAATAAGTTATTTTAGGGCTGCTAATAAAGCAATTCTTTAAATTTTAAAACAATTTATTAAGTATGTAGGAACTTGTATACGAAAAAGCCTGACAATATGGGTAATAATTCTGCAAACAGAGCCATAATTTAGAGAAGAAATCGTCCTTTTGTAGATAAAAACCTTACATTAAGTAAAGAATTTAAAGAAATTTTAAAAAAAAGCTATTTTCCCTAAATATTACTGTATACTTCTATTGTTATATTAGTGAAACACTAGGAATGATAAATATGGGCGACCAATTTAACCTCAGCGAAACAGATTGTTGTGATATGAATATGGATTTAATGTCTCGTGATGAAGATATTGATAGAGCTTCACGTTCATTAAAAGCAATGTCTCATCCTTTACGCTTAAAGATTTTATGCACTCTGGGCGATGCAGAGATCAGTGTTCAGGACATTGTCGAAAAAGTAGGCACATCACAAAGTAATATCTCGCAACATCTGGCGATATTAAGAGACAAAGGTATTCTTGCTTCACGCAAAGATGCAAATCGCGTTTATTATCGTGTTGGTGACGCCAGAACTTTGCGTCTGATTGGCATGATGAGAGATGTGTTCTGCACAATTGCCTGAACTATTCAGCCAAAGATTATTGCCAATAATCTTTAATTGACAGCTGATTGCAATACCCATAAATAAAATGCCGGGACAAACAAGCTGCCAGTCCAGGCGTTTTACTGTGCGCTTTTCCCTCCAAATACACCAATATCTCGTTAATGACACCTCTTTTCTTTGGAAAATATTGTTTTGAGTTTTTCTTATGAGTCCGTTTTTGCTATGCTACTTCTTTTTTGCAAAGCTGTTAATGCGTGAAGACAACAAGTCAATAGCTATGCCTGAACTTTTTAGATGTTATGGTATATAAAAAATGGAACACTTAAACGAATTTGTTACAACTAATTGGGTCATGATCCTGATGTGGTTTTTTCTATTGGGAATGATCATTAATTCCTTTTTAAAGTCCAGCTACGATATTAGCCCTCAACAGGCTGTGCAATTAATGAGTCATGAAGGCGGCAGTCTTGTCCTTGATGTACGCGAAGACAGCGAATACCAGTCGGGTCATATTAAGGACTCAATTCACATTCCAATGGGAGCACTTGCTTCACGTGTGGATGAATTAACAAAATATAAAAATAAAAATGTTATTCTGGGTTGCCGTTCAGGCAGCCGCTCAGGTAGAGCCTGCAGTATTTTGAAGAAACACGGCTTTGAAAAAGTACACAACCTGCGTGGCGGCGTACTGGCCTGGGAAAATGATAATTTACCAATGAAAAAAGGTTAATAGATGTCTAAAATACAAGCAGATATTACAATTTATATCACACAATATTGCCCTTATTGTGTCAGAGCTAAAGGTTTATTAAACGCCAAAGAAGTAAGCTACAACGAGATTAATGTCGGTGCTCAGCCTGAATTACGTGCCGATATGATACAAAAAAGTAATGGCGTGACCTCAGTACCACAAATTTTTATTGGTGATACCCATGTGGGCGGATGTGATGATTTATTTGCCACAGAATCTGCGGGTAAACTTGATCAGTTGTTGTTTCCCTCTTAAGGAGTCATCCATATGAGTAATGCAGTGCATATCGTTTGCCCTCACTGTGATGGCATCAATCGAATCCCCGCTGATAAGTTGTCGGCAGGTGGAAAGTGCGGTAAATGCCAGCAATTATTACTGCCCGGCAAACCTGTTGAACTCAATGCATCACGCTTTAACAAGCATATCCAAAAAAATGATTTACCCGTTCTGGTTGATTTTTGGGCACCCTGGTGCGGACCCTGCAAAATGATGGCGCCGGTGTTTGAACAAACAGCACGTCACTTTCAACATCAATTAGAGTTAGTCAAGGTAAATACTGAACAGGAACAAGCTCTGGCCGCACAATTTAATATTCGCAATATTCCAACTATCGCTTTATTTCATCATGGTAAAGAGATTGCCCGGCAGGCTGGTGCAATGGATCAAAATAGTTTGATTCAATGGGTACAACACACTATAAGCTAGAGTAAGAGGATAAATCTCAACTCTAGCCAACAATAATATTTAACAAAATACATATACTACAATAGGAACAGTCAGGATTTAATTATGGCAGACGAACAAGAAAGCGCGACAAATAACGAAGCAGCAGAGCAGCAGTTTATTATTCAAAAAATCTACTGCAAAGATGTTTCATTTGAAACCCCCAACTCACCAAAAATGTTTACCGAAAAGTGGGAACCAGAGTTAAAAGTTGATCTGCATACTGCAGTCAATCCTTTGGCTGACAATGTTTTTGAAGTGATTTTAACCGTTACTGTCACTGTAAAAGTGGGCGAAAAAACAGCTTTTCTTGCTGAAGTCGAGCAAGCCGGTATTTTTAATGTCGCAGGCTTTGAAAAACAACAACTTGACGGCATGTTAGGCAGCTACTGTCCAAACATTTTATTCCCTTATGTTCGTGAAGTGATTTCTGAATTAGTTAATAAGGGCGGCTTTCCTCAGCTTATTCTGCAACCGGTTAATTTTGATTCAGTTTATGCGCAACATTTACAACAACGCCAGGCCGAACAGGAAAAAGCTGATGCATCTGGCTCAGATGCCGTTCATTAAGGATGAAAAAACAAAGCATAACAGTTTTAGGTGCTGGTTCCTGGGGCACTGCACTGGCCATTTTATTAGCTAAAAATGGTCATGATGTGCTGTTATGGGGAAGAAATAAAGAAAAAATTGACGCTATGCATCATGCTGGTGAAAACACTTTTTTTCTTCCTGGCATCCCTTTCCCGGAAACGCTGAGTGTCAGCAGTAATTTACAATACGCTGTTGCACATAGTGATGAATTATTGCTTGTAGTGCCCAGCCATGCCTTTCGTGATACCCTGCTGCAGGTGAGTGCCATTGAGCCCTCCATGCAAAGTATCAGTTGGGCAACAAAGGGCTTAGAGCCTGATACATACAAAATGCTTCATCAGGTTGTGGATGAGGTATTTCCTGATCTTACCAAAAAAGCTGTTATCTCCGGCCCCACATTTGCTACTGAAGTAGCAATGGGCTCACCTACCGCTGTTACGATTGCTGCTAATGATATCTCCTATGCTCAGCATTTATCTGAGCTATTATGCAATGCCACATTTCGCCCTTATATCAGCCATGATATTATTGGTCTGGAAATTGGCGGTGCAGCCAAAAATATCATGGCCATTGCCGCTGGCATTGCCGATGGCCTGGGCTATGGAGCCAATACCCGAGCTGCACTAATCACTCGCGGTCTGCATGAAATATCCCGTTTATGCCATAAGTTGGGTGGTGAAAACCAAACTATGATGGGCTTATCCGGCCTTGGCGATTTATTACTCACTTGCACCGATGATCAGTCCAGAAACCGCCGTATGGGATTAGCGATTAGTACCGGAAAATCCATTGAGCAGGCAGAAGTAGAAATCAAACAAGTTGTTGAAGGTGTTCAGGCAGCTAAACAAATTTACTCTCTGGCTCAAAAACTCAATATTGAAATGCCGATTGTCGAGCAGGTTTATCAAGTATTATATCAAGGTTTATCTCCTCAAAAAGCAGTACAAAATCTGTTAACACGAGAATATAAAACAGAATGAAGCTCCTTTCTCACTTAACTCTCTCTTATTATCAGGACTGATTTTTCCTGATGAAAAATAATCACCCCATTGGTATTTTTGACTCTGGTGTTGGTGGTCTCTCCGTACTGCAGCACATCCACCAATTATTACCCCATGAACACATTCTTTATATTGCCGATAGCGGCTATGCTCCCTATGGCTGTCAGGATAATTCCTTTATCGAACAGCGTTCCAGAGTCATTACCGAACGTCTTATTACACAAGGTGCCAAGGCAATTGTTATTGCCTGTAATACCGCAACAGCCTCCATTATTGAATCATTCCGCCAGCAATACGGCATTCCCTTTGTTGGCGTTGAGCCGGGTATAAAACCTGCTATAGCCATGACTAAAAATGGTCATATTGGTATTATGGCAACTACCGGTACCTTATCCAGCACACGTTATTCTGAATTAAGCCAGCGTTTTGGTAATATCGTTAATATACACAATCAGGCCTGTCCAGGATTAGCAGATCAAGTAGAGGCTGGTTTATTGGATGCTCCGGACACAACGCAATTATTGAAAAAATATCTCAGAAAATTAGAAAAAAAACAGGTAGATACTATCGTCCTTGGCTGTACCCATTATTCTTTTCTAACATCACAGATCAAAAAAATTATGGGGCCGTCCATACAACTGGTTGACACCAGTTATGCCATTGCAGAACAACTTGAGCGTGTACTTGAGCAGGAAAAGAGTAAAAATAAAGCAATGAGCGGCTCTATTAATTACTATACAACCGGCTCAATTGATAATACAAAATCAACCATACTCAGTCTTCTCGGTTATGAAGTGAGCGTTAGTCACTTATTGTAATGATTCTATTCATTTTTCCCTGAAATAAATAATAGACATCACTTTCTAACATTAGGTTTGACCGCATTTAGAGCACACCGTTAAATACTCACTTATTCCTTCAATTAAGTAGTCGACCCTGAAAAACATATTATCTATTTGAAATGTAAGGAATTATCCCTATTTTTGAGTGACCAGATCGACCAGAAATGTTATAATAAGTGCAG
>JAHXIM010000335.1 GCA_025655635.1 gamma proteobacterium symbiont of Lucinoma myriamae
AATGGTTGGATACAATTTACATAGCGGTGATCCTCCTACAGGGGACTTACACCCCATTAGTTTATGCCCATGACGGGCGTACACAATGAATTATTTGTTTCAAATGAGCAATTCCGTCATATCTTTGAACAGGGATTGGTCAAATTGCTGGCTCATGAGGGTTTAGGTGTTTTTATTCTCGTGTTGGCCAATGCCAGCTTTGACCAGCACGTTCATGACTATACTCATAAAGTCTTATTGGAAAAATACCAGCAGTTAGCTGATAAGTATCGATTTTTACTACAAGATGGTCAGCTTTTAACTGAGCCTGAAGATGATATTCTGGTTTTTTTAAAATTAATGGCAATGGGCATCGACAAGGTCAGTCAAACTGAGTTTCGTCAGACCAAACAATGGGAATTACAATTTAATCATATTCGTTCACTAAGACCTGCTCGAATGAGTAAAAATAGCATTGAAGGTATCCGTTTAGAATATAATCCTGACGGCTTCCATTTTAATAAGCCTTTTTTACAAAAAGAAAGTTATTGGAATGGCATGATGAATGGCAAACATCTGGATATTTTTTATAATAAATTTCCTTTTGCCCGTTTCCATTCACTACTTGTACCCAA
Source organism: gamma proteobacterium symbiont of Lucinoma myriamae (assembly GCA_025655635.1). Taxonomy (GTDB): domain Bacteria; phylum Pseudomonadota; class Gammaproteobacteria; order GRL18; family GRL18; genus GRL18. The sequence continues at coordinate 615 of JAHXIM010000335.1, forward strand.
TAAGGAAGCCTGTTTGCCGCAATATCTCACGCATGAATATCATGAGTACATCTGGCAGATCACCGAGCAGCTGGGGAGCAATTTAAATGGTATTGGTATGGCCTATAATTCATACGGCGCTTTTTCTTCCATTAATCACCTGCATTTTCATCTGTTTATTAAAGAGCATCCTCTTCCCGTCAGCAGTTCAGTCTGGACACATAATGGCGGAAATAAACCTTATCCTATTGAATGTGAAGTATTTCACTCCATTGAGCCGGCCTGGGAGTTTATTGAACAACTACATGAACAACAGGTGAGTTATAACCTGATTTATTTACCGGGTCTACTATATTGTCTGCCACGCAAACATCAGGGAACTTATACTGATGCAGCATGGAGTAGTGGTTTAGCATGGTATGAAGTCAGTGGCGGTTTTACTACCTTTAATCACACCCAGTTTATGGATCTGGATTGCCAGCAGCTTGAAGATGAATTATCCTTATTACGACTTGATAGTTAAGACTTGATATTAAGTCGCTTTAACACCATTTAATCTAACACATTATTTAATAGAAAGAGTTTTCATTATGGCATTTGGTAATCTCCGCGGTTCTATGATCCGAAAAATAAGAACACCTGAAGAATATATCGATATGGTCAAGGAACTTCGTGAAGATGTTTTTGATTTACGTGAGGCCGTTGAATATGATCCGGACGAAATGGGACGTGCAGCATTATTCGTTGAACCATTAGAAAAAATAGTCACTGAACTTTATAATTCATTTGTGGATGGCAGCTATGAGTTTAAAGATGAAGATCTGCCCTATATGCAAATAGTAAAAGAAAACAATTACACTGCCATTTTACCTATGCTGCACCTGCTTAAAGAAGTGAACAGAATTCATCGTGACGGTCTGGACATTGACTAAGATGGAAAAACACTATTGCAGTCATTGCGGTAATGAGATTGATGAAGATGCAGGCAGTTGTTCTATATGCAATGCACCGACACATTTTCATGGTAAAGACTGGCAAAATAAAACGCCGCGAAAGTTTATCTACTTTTTTATTGGCTTAATAATTTTTTGTTTCTTAGTGATGTTTATTGCACCCAGATAAAGAGCCATTGGCGCCTCTATTTATTAATAGCCATTAGCGTCTCTATTTATTGCGTCTTAGCTCTTCTGGAATAGGTAAGTTTGACATGTCAGGTTTATCTGTTTCAGCCACATCTCCATTTTTAAGCTGAAAGATGTAAGCCAGAACCTGAGCAACAGCAACATATAAGCCGCCAGGAATTTCATGGCCTATTTCCACTGAATAATAAATAGCTCTTGACAGCGGTGGGATTTCCATAATGGGTATGTCATTTGCCTGAGCGACATTACGAATTTGTAATGCCACCAAATCTGCTCCTTTAGCCAGCATAACCGGCGCACCTGAACCTTCAGGATCATATTGTAAGGCAACTGCATAATGGGTTGGATTGGTAATAATGACATCTGCTTTTGGCACGTCTCCCATCATACGCTGCATCGCTAAATCACGTTGAATTTGCCGTTGTCTGCCTTTGATTTCAGGATTACCATCCGTATTTTTAGATTCATCTTTCACTTCCTGTTTGGTCATTTTTAACTGACGGGTATTACTCCAGATCTGATATGGTACATCAATAGCTGCAACGACAATCATACCTAAAGAGACCAATAAAAACTGCCAGCTGACAAGCTCCATTGCATGAATAAAAGCAGCAGGAAACGTCTCTTCGGATAAACCATAGAGTTCATTTTTTAACTGCCAGAGAAAATAAACAGCCACACTGCCTAATAATAATATCTTAAATATACTCTTCACTAACTCAATTAATCCCTGAGTACCAAACATCTTTTTAAGGCCCTTTATCGGGTTCATTTTGCTCAACTTGGGGGTCAATGACTCACCTGAAAAGTTAAAGCCACCTAAAATGGCACTGGATAAAACAGCCGTGATCAGCATTAAAATAAAAAGAGGCAAAAGAGCTTTCAACATAGCCGCAAGTTCAGCTTTAAGATGTGTAAATAATTGTTCTGAAGCAAAAAGAGTGGCTCGTTCTACTGAAAAATTATGGCGCATAATATCAGTAATGACTTCAACCATATCTTTGGCAAAAATCATAATGCCGATAATAGCGGCAATCAGCATAAATAGAGTGGTTAATTCTTTAGAACGGGGTATTTGGCCTTTTTTTCGGGATTCCGTTTTCTTTTTCGCCGTGGGGTCTTCCGACTTTTCCTGACCGTCTTCATTCTCTGCCATTAGACTAATCTCGTAACAGAACGGTCTGGAATAGAAAGACCAGTGGAAAGAGAAGCAGCACTCTGCTGCAAAATATCCTGAATAAGCTGAAAAATTGCCGTCATTACTTTTTCAAAATGCGGTATTAAGGTAGAAAGGTGACATAAATAATAGCAAAAGCAAGGATAATCGTAATCAGGAAGCCAACCGAAAAAGGATTAAGCTGAGGAGATGCCTTAGACATGACACCAAAACTTACATTCACCATCAGTAATGCCGTGATAGCGGGTAAAACAATCATCACTGAACTAAGAAACATATTACTCCCCCAACTGACCAGCATCCAAAAACCTGTTGGAGAAATGCCTCCTGCACCAATGGGCAGAATAGTAAAACTATTTAACACTTCACGAATTAAAATAAGATGGCCGTCAAGGGCTAAATATAAAAGAGTGGCCAACATTAAATAAAGCTGTCCGACAACCGTCACCTGAACACCATCCTGTGGACTATTCATCATAGAAAAGCCCAAACCTGCCTGCATGGCCAAAATATGTCCAGCCATAACAAATAGATTAAAGGCCAGTTGTAGTGCAAAGCCCATAATAGCGCCGATAAGAACCTGGTGAATAGCAATAAGAAATGCTTCACCACTGATAAAATCGACTAAAGGTAAAGGTGGTAGAACTGGAACAACAACAGTAGTAATAACAATAGCTGCAGCAATTCGGACTCGAACAGGAACAGACTGAGCAGAAAAAACTGGCGCAACAAGCATCATGGCACTGATACGAATAAACGGCCAGATCAAGGCACCGACAAATGCTGTGATTTCAGCTGTGGAAAACATCTGACCTGTTAACCGCCACTTAAATAAATCGGAATATTAATAAACATTTGAGTCATGAATTCCATTAAACGATCCAGCATATAAGGCCCTGCATACATAAGAATACCAAAGGTCACTAAGAGTTTAGGAATAAAGGTTAATGTTTGTTCATTCAATTGGGTAGCGGCTTGAAACATACTGACCATAAGACCCACAACCAATGCCGGTATTAAAATAATCAATAGTAGAATAATAATAAGATAAACTGCACCCTGTAAGATATCTAATACGGACTCAGGTGTCATGATTATTTCCCCGTTCTTTTACTAATAAAAAGCCAGGAGCCTGTCCGAGAATAGAAGTCGTAGCGAGGGAAAGCTGTTTTGAGTCAAATTTTTCTATCATTTGAAGCCAATAGTTGTTCTATTAAATGAAAATGATAGGAAAATATGGCCAAAATCAGCTTTTCCGCAGTAGGCTTTCTATTCTCAGACAGGCTCCTAGATATAATAACTTGAAGCCAGTGTTCCCATGATCATTGACCAGCCGTCCACCAAAACAAACAACATGAGTTTAAACGGCATCGAAACAATGAGTGGTGATAACATCATCATCCCCATTGACATCAAGACACTGGCTACCACCAGATCGATAATCAAAAAAGGAATAAAAATCAGGAATCCTATGGTAAACGCTGTTTTCAACTCACTGGTCACAAAAGCTGGAATTAATACCGTAAAAGGCACATCAGCAGGTGTTTGATATGGCCCTTTTTTGGCAATTTCAGAGAACATAGTTAAATCTTTTTCTCGTGTTTGTGCCAGCATAAATTCATGCAATGGAAGCGAGGCTCGTTCAATAGCAACTTCCAAGCTCATTTGATCATCTAAATAGGGTTTCACACCATCACTATACATTCTGTCAAATACGGGAGCCATTATAAACAGAGTTAAAAAGAGACCTAAGCCCACCAGAACCTGAGCAGGAGGTGCCTGCATTAAACCGGTGGCCTGACGCACAATGGCTAAAACCATCAGTGTTCCCCTTTAAATCAACAGTGTTTTAAAAAGGTGCTTGTAGATGCGTCATTCCAACTTGATTAAGGCATAACTCAAGTTTT
>JAHXIM010000068.1 GCA_025655635.1 gamma proteobacterium symbiont of Lucinoma myriamae
TAATTAAGCATTGTTGAAATACTATTATTGTCTGATTTTATAAGCTTAAACCGGGTAAAAGTAAAAAGTACTGATAACCACTGTCAGTACTATGGCACTGATTATCGTGAGAGAAAGTATGTTTTTTAACATATCGGTGTTTCCTTTTTATAGATATAATTTATTTTAAAATATACGTTAAGCATAATTCGTGCCATGCTGTGGTTTTTACGTTGATTTTTTTAATACTATTAATGAGTTTTGATTTATTTTCTTTTATGTCCAAAAAAATAGTAAATTTATTAACACACTTAATGAAAAAGGCTGTAAAGAAGCTTAAAATACGGTTCTTAATTATGAGCTAAGGAATGGTTTTGGGGGAATTTGGTGCAATTGCAGCAGGTGGTGCGTTCGGCGCTATTATGCGTTTTTGGGTTTCTGGCGGCGTTTATGCCTGGCTAGGGCGTGATTTTCCCTATGGCACTTTGAGTGTTAACGTCATCGGTTCCTTTTTTATCGGTATTGTTTCTATACTACTGACTGAAAAATTAACCTTAACTGCAGAAGTTCGCTCTTTTGTTATGATTGGTTTTCTTGGTGCATTTACAACATTTTCGACATTTTCTCTGGAGACATTATTTTTGCTGCAAGAAGGTTTGCTGATAAAAGCCGCTGGTAATATTTTGAGCAATGTATTGTTATGTATTATGGCCACCTGGGGAGGTATGATATTGGTTCGTTCTCTATAGCGGTTATACTGCCCTGATCTGGAATGCTGATGGAAAATAAAATTAAAAAACAAGTCGTTACATTAATCAGAGTCTATACTGATGATTCTCATGGTCATATCAATCAGATGCTGGAGCAACTACACAAAAGAGATGATGTGAGCGGCACAACAATCTTTAGAGGTGTGGCTGGTTTTGGTAAAGAAGGGCACATACACCAAAGTAACTTACTCGACTTATCAAGTCATTTGCCCATTGTGATAGAACTTTATCACAAGAATAATCAATCAGAAGATTTAATTAATTTTATACATGAACAGATCAGCAATGCCCATATTATTAGTTGGGACGTTAATCTTTCATTTGAACAGTTAGACTAACTAAGCGTCGAGGAACAACTCTTTTTTCCGAGACCCTGATTAACAGAAGTGGAAATATATTAAACATGCTGGATCCTAAACTCTTAAGAAATAATCTTGAAGAAATTGCTGCACAATTAGCACGTCGCGGTTTTAGCCTCGATACACAAACGCTGATAGATTTTGAAACAGAAAGAAAAGTACTACAGGCTAAAACTCAAAAATTACAAGCAGAACGCAAAAGCAAATCTAAAGAGATTGGTTTGGCCAAGAAGAATGGTCAGGATGCCAGTGAAATTTTTGCTGCAGTAGCAAAAATGGCTGATGAATTAAAAGCCGCAGAAGCTCGTTTAAAAGTGCTTTTGGATGATACGAATGCATTATTAATGACTATTCCTAATGTTCCTCATGAAAGCACACCGGATGGTAAAAATGAAGATGAAAATGTTGAGATCCGTACATGGGGTACTGTGCCAACATTTGATTTTGCGGTAAAAGATCATGTTGATCTGGGTGCTGACCTGGGCGATGGCTGGAATGCTAAGGGTGGTTTAATGGATTTTGAAACGGCAGCCAAATTATCAGGCTCTCGTTTTAGTACCTTAAAAGGGCCATTAGCCAGAATGCATCGGGCGCTGATTCAACTGATGCTGAATACTCATACTGAAGAGCATGGTTATAGTGAAAACTATGTGCCATATTTAGTACGCCCTGATGCTCTGAGAGGTACTGGTCAGTTACCTAAATTTAAAGAAGATTTATTTGCTATTGAAGGTGATGAAGAAACCATTACGGGTGATAAACAACTGCATCTGATCCCGACAGCAGAAGTGCCTGTGACCAATATGGTGAGAGATTCAATTCTTGATGAAAGTGAATTGCCTCTGCGTCTCACCGCTCACACACCTTGTTTTCGTTCAGAGGCTGGAGCCTATGGTAAAGATGTTCGTGGTTTAATCCGTCAGCATCAATTTGAAAAAGTCGAAATGGTGCAAATTGTTAAGCCGGAAGATACTCTAACCGCTTTAGATGAATTATTAGGTCATGCAGAAAAAATTCTACAGCTATTGAATTTGCCTTATCGAGTGGTAGCATTATGTACCGGAGATATTGGTTTTTCAGCCACAAAAACATTTGATTTAGAAGTCTGGGTACCTGCTCAGGAAACATATCGTGAAATTTCCTCATGTAGTAGTTTTGGTGATTTTCAGGCGCGTCGTATGAAGGCTCGCTGGCGTAATAAGGCAACGGGTAAACCTGAGTTAGTACATACCATTAATGGCTCGGGCTTAGCTGTTGGACGTACCTTAGTCGCTATTATTGAAAATTATCAGCAAGAAGATGGATCTATTAAAGTGCCTGAAGTGTTAATACCTTATATGGGCGGCATGGATGTGATCCGTTAGTGATCCCTAAACTGGTTGTTCGTACATCAGATATTGATGCAGCTAAACTGTCTCACTTTGCCCAGGCGCTTTCTTTATCGCCTTTACAGGCAAGAATTGTCGCTAATCGTTTACCCTCTAAGGAAGCAGAAGATCACTTAGAGCAAATTGTTGATGCGTCTTTGCGAAATATAGCACCGCCCAGTTTATTAAAAGACAGTGACAAGGCGGTTAAGCGCATTGCACAAGCCATATCTAATGGTGAAACAATTGGTTTGTTAACTGATTATGATGTTGATGGTATTACCTCTCATGCTATTTTAATACATGCGTTACGAGATTTTTTTGGCTTTGCGGAAAATAAAATTCAGCATCATATCGGTCATCGTATTGACGACGGTTATGGCATTAGTCAGGGACTGGTTGATCGTATTCTTGCTGATCATCAGGCATTACCAGAGTTAATCATTACGGCTGATTGCGGTTCTTCTGATGAAACACAAATATCACGACTTAAAGACAAGGGCATTGATGTCATTGTCACTGATCATCATGCTATTCCTCAAGAGGGAATTCCTCCTTCTGCGCTGGCGACAGTTAACCCTACACGAGAAGATTGTAATTATCCTGATAATACCATTGCGGGTTGCATGGTGAGCTGGTTGTTAATGAGTCATCTACGCAATGAATTGATTGCCGATAAGCTGTTAGCTGCAGATACTCCTAAATTATCAGGCATGCTGGATTTTGTCAGTTTAGGAACAGTTGCGGATGCCGTCTCTCTTATCAGTCCTATTAACCGTGCCGTAGTCAAGGCGGGTTTAAAAGTAATGAATCAACTGCAGCGACCCTGCTGGCAAGCGATGAAAAACTTATTAGAATGGGACTTTCAAATATTTACAGCTGAAGATCTGGGCTTTCAAATAGGACCCAGAATTAATGCCCGCAGCCGTATGTCTGATCCTTATATGGCCCTGCATTATTTATGTGCCCCGACACTGCATGAATCAATGCGGCATCTTCAAGAGCTTGATAATGATAATCAGGATCGTAAAGCAACCGAAAAAAATATGTTAGAAATAGCCTTTAGACTGGCTAAACAACAGCTTAATACACAATTATGGTCTCTGGTTGTCTATCATGAAGATTTCCATGCGGGGGTACAGGGGATTGTAGCATCACGTTTAATGGAAAAATTTGGTCGTCCGGTGATTGTCCTAAGTCCCGGCAATGAATCTGGTAAACTTACGGGTTCAGCCAGAACGATTCCGATGGTTCATATAAGAGATGCTATTGAACAGGTAGCTAATGAGCATCCAGAAATCGTTTTGCGCTTTGGTGGTCATAAAGGTGCTGCGGGTTTAAAACTGGATAGCCATCGTGTTGAAGAATTTCAAGGATTATTCGATAAAGCTGTTGAACAGCAACTCACTACTGGTGATGATCTCAGGCCAATTATTTACACTGATGGTGAGTTAGCGGAAGATGAACTCTCTTTTGAAACGATTGCTGAACTCAAGCATCTGGAACCCTTTGGGCGTGAATTTGAAGTGCCTGTATTTGAGGGTGACTTTAAGGCGCAAAGTATTCGGGTGATAGGCTCTGAGGGCAATCATTTAATGCTTCAACTGGCGACAGATTCGCATTCGTTCAGAGCTGTCTGGTTTCGTGCTTTAGAGAAAAAAAATGATCCATTCCCCTTTGTAGAAGGGCAGTTTATTCATGTAGTTTATCAGTTAAAAGAAAATTACTATCGGGGTAATTTTTCCATTCAATTGCATATATTGCATACCATTAACCTGTAGTTAATGCTAAGTATCGCTAATTATTCCTAGTGGGATGGAAACCTTCCCCCCTATTTGGTTCTAGCGTACACAGCATTAAATGGTGAAATATCTCAATAACTTAGATGGCCTCAAAAAAATGTGTAAAACAGAGAGTTTTTTCTAAGCATTATTGGGGACAATTAATGGTGAATGATATGGACAAGATTAATTTCTCTGCAAAAGTAATAAATACCCTTCAATACAATCCTGCTGGTGCAAAAGTTCAAAGAAAATGGTTTAACAACTTTGACGGATTTGGCGTAAGTCTTGGCAAAACTAAACTAACCTTTATTCATAAATTCAAAAGTCCTGTTATTGGCAGACCCAGAATTAATACCCTGTGTAATTTTAAGTATTCTTATTTTGTTGATTTGGTACTGGATGGTATAAAATTGGACACCGGACCAAAAAGGTTATTGGTAAAATGTAGTGTTGATATAAACAATAACAATTTCATCAGTGTTCCCCTTTTAACTCAACCTCGGAACTAATCGGTTCATGAGAGCACTCATAAGGTTCGCCAAAGACTTACCTGTCATA
>JAHXIM010000102.1 GCA_025655635.1 gamma proteobacterium symbiont of Lucinoma myriamae
TTTGATCAGGAACAATAAAATTACAATTAATGTTGTACGATAATCTATCGATTCATGATGATTATCTTTTTTCAGGATCGACTAAGTATATTACACGAACTATTTAAAGTTATATTAACATCAACCTGAGCAATTATGCGCCGCTTATACCAACTTTTTCTGACTCTCCTCACACTTTTTCTTACTATTGCAGTGATTTCTGTGATCACAATCACATCTGCTCATTTCTATCTTGAACCTAAATTACCCAAAATAGATGTATTAAAAGATGTGCAATTACAAGTTCCGTTACGAGTTTATTCAACTGATAATAAATTATTGGCTGTCTTTGGCGAAAAGAAACGTGAACCCATCACATATGATGAGATTCCTGAGACATTAATTCAGGCAGTTATTTCTGCTGAGGATGATAGCTTCTTTCATCATCCTGGAGTTGATTACAAAGGCATTCTGAGGGCTGTTGTCCATTTAATTAAAACTGGAACTAAGGGACAAGGCGGCAGCACAATCACCATGCAGGTTGCCAGAAACTTCTTTCTCACCAGAAAGAAAACTTATATGCGCAAAATCAATGAAATCTTTTTATCACTAAAAATCGAAAAAAAGCTGTCAAAACAAGAAATCATGGCTCTCTATATGAATAAAATTTATCTGGGCCATCGTTCATATGGTGTTGCTGCAGCGGCTAAAGTGTATTATGGCAAACCGTTAAGCGATTTATCACTTGAGCAGTATGCGATGATAGCAGGCTTGCCCAAAGCACCCTCTAAATATAACCCCATCACCAATCCTAAACGTGCAACTGAACGCAGAGATTATGTTCTATCTCGTATGTTTGAATTAAATTATATTTCTCAAGAGCAATATAACTCAGCCATTAACACTGTCGATAGCGCTGAAATTCACACACCTGATATTGAAGTAGAAGCCCCTTATCTTGCCGAGATGGTGCGTGCTCAAATGGTCAAACAATATGGTAAGGAGGCCTATACTAACGGTTTCAATGTCTACACATCCATTTCTGGTGAAATGCAGACAGCAGCTAATCAGGCACTTCGCTCAGCATTAATGAGCTATGAACACCGACATGGCTATAAAGGTGTTTTAGCTCATCACGACCTGGAAGCTAACACACCTATTTTGAATCAAGTAGATTTATTAAGCAGCTTCAAAACAGTGGGTCATTTAAGACCGGCACTGGTCACTTCGATCATAGACTTACCTCCAGAGACGGGTGCTAAGAAGAATGACAAAAAAAATAAAAAGAAACAGGAAAATACACAATATGCTCAAATTTTACTTAAAGACGGCAGTACGGCTTCTTTAACCTGGAAGCATATTAAGTGGGCCAAAAAATACATTAATGACCGCCGTATGGGTAAAAAGCCCAATAAAATTGAAGATGTTTTCAAAATTGGTGATGTTATTTTTGTTGAACAACTGAAAAATACAGAATATACACTGGCTCAATTACCTGAAGCTGCTGCCGCTTTAGTCTCACTGAACCCTCAAAACGGCGCCATAAATGCACTAACTGGCGGCTTTGATTATTTCCATAGTAAATTTAATCGCATCATTCAGGCCAAACGCCAGCCCGGATCTAATTTCAAACCCTTTATTTATTCTGCAGCTTTAAACAAAGGCTATACCACAGCAACATTAATCAATGATGCTCCTGTGGTTTTTAAAGATAGTTATCTTGAAGGCTTCTGGCGACCGGATAACTATAGTGGCAAGTTTTTTGGCCCGACACGACTTCGTAAAGGCTTGATAAAATCAAGAAACCTGGTTTCTATTCGTATATTGCGTGATATCGGCATCAATTACGCCATTGATTATGCACAGCGATTTGGTTTTATGGAAAGTGAACTGCCTAAGAACCTTTCACTGGCACTTGGCAGCGCCACCCTCACTCCCATGCAGATAGCACGAGGCTATGCCATATTAGCCAATGGTGGTTATGACATAAAACCATGGTTTATTGAACGCATTGAAGATGCACACCACACTATTATTTTTGCACAGCAACATACCAGCGTTTGCAGCAAAGACTATCCTGCTGAAAAATGCCCCGAAGATGAAAGCCTGCATGCACCTCGTGTTGTAGAAGAAGACAATGTTTTTTTAATGACTACTATTATGCGTGATGTAATCACACACGGCACCGGAAGAAAAGCACTCCAACTGGGAAGAAAGGATCTGGCAGGAAAAACAGGTACAACCAATGATCAGCTTGATGCATGGTTTTCAGGATTTAACCGCCAGATTATGGCCACTGCCTGGGTAGGCTTTGATACACCACGTTCACTGGGGCGGCTGGAGTTTGGAGGAACCGCAGCATTACCCATGTGGATGAAATTTATGGAAGTTGCTTTAAAAGACACACCCGAACAGCCTTTAGTAGAACCTGAAAATATTGTCACCGTAAAAATAGATTCTGAAACAGGGCTACTGGCATCAGGAAGTTCAAGAAAAACACAATATGAATTTTTTATTGAAGGCACTGAGCCTGAGCGTGTCGCTACTGAGTCAGGCTCACAAACTTCTTCCGGCTCAAACACTGAAGCCGTGAATGAAGAATTATTTTAATCATTATCACTTTTTTGTTTAATAAAAAATTGTCAAAAAACTCACAAAAACAATCCTATAAGCTTCGACAACAGATTGCTGTTGAAGCTGCACGCCTGATTAACGAGGAAGGTATTGATAACTTTCAATACGCCCGTAAAAAAGCAGCACATCGCTTTGGCATCTCTAATGATCATGCATTACCTGATAATGATGAAATTCTGGAACAAATCAAAACTCATCAAACGCTCTATCATAATTCGTCCCACAAACAAGTATTAAAAGAGTTAAGACAAACTGCTTTAAATGCGATGAAGCTCTTCAATCACTTTAAGCCAAAATTAATTGGCTCTGTACTCCTGGGGCATGCTCATGAGCAAAGCAGTATTGATATTTTAGTGATGGCAGACTCTCCTGAAGAAGTGGCTATGTTTCTAATGGAGCACGATATCCCCTATCAATTACAGGATTGGAAGCTATTTTCCAGCAAACACAACTACCAGCTCATCCCCGCTTATCAGTTTTATGCCGGTGATTACCAGGTAAAATTAATCACCCTGGCAGAAAATCAAAGAAGAACTGTACTTTTAAACCCGGACAATTGGAAGACCATGCAAAAAGCTTCAATTAAACAACTTAAAGCGTTATTAGACAGCTAAAGACATTAACTCAATTAATATTTATAAGGCCGGTAAGGCGTTCTGGCAACGCCGCTATCAATTGCAGCCTGAGCGACAGCTGGCGGTATCGTGGATATGAGTCTGGGGTCAAATGGTTTGGGAATAATATAGTCTTTACCAAACGTCAGGCTCTGCATATCATAAGTTTGGAGTACCTCCTCGGAAACGGGAAGCTTCGTCAAATTAGCTAAAGCCTTAACAGCAGCAATTGCCATTGCGGTATTAATAGTCGATGCCCGAACATCCAGTGCACCGCGAAAAATAAATGGAAAAACCAGGGCATTATTGACTTGATTAGGGTAATCAGAACGACCTGTAGCCATAATTAAATCATCACGGACTGACAGTGCAACATCAGGAGCTATTTCTGGTTCAGGATTTGACAAAGCAAAGATAATGGGCTTGTCAGCCATAGAGGCTACCATTTCAGGTGCAATTAAATTAGAACCTGACACACCTATCAAAACATCAGCTTTCTGCATGGCATCAGCCAGTGTCCTGTCATCAGTTTGTGTTGCAAATTCTTGTTTATAAATATTTAAATCTTTACGCCCGGCGTGAACAACACCTTTACGATCAATTAAATTAATTTGATGCGTTTTTACACCTAAGGCAACAAGAAGCCGCATGGCAGCAATTCCTGCTGCACCTGCACCAAGACATACAATTTTAATCTCATCCAGAGACTTGCTCTGAATTTCAAGCGCATTAGATAAACCTGCGGCTATAATAATCGCTGTACCGTGCTGATCATCATGAAAAACGGGAATGTCCAGTCGTTCTTTTAGTACTTTTTCAATTTCAAAACATTGCGGAGCAGCGATATCTTCCAGATTAATTCCACCAAAAGTAGGCGCAACATTAACAACGGTTTCAATAAAAGATTCCTGAGATTCTGCTGTCACCTCCAAATCAAACACATCAATACCGGCAAACTGCTTAAACAAAACCCCCTTACCTTCCATGACAGGCTTCCCGGCCAAAGCACCAACATTGCCAAGACCTAATACTGCCGAGCCATCCGTAATCACGGCCACGAGATTACCTTTACTTGTGTATTGATAAGCCAGTTCTGGATTTTTGGCAATTTCAAGTACTGGCACGGCAACTCCGGGAGTATAGGCCAGAGACAGTTCATCCTCTTGTTCACATGATTTACTGGGCATCACACTAATTTTCCCAGGAAAAGGCAATGAATGATAATTCAAAGCTTTCTCACGCAAATCGTCATGATTGCGTGTATGAGTATTATTCTTTATGTCATTATCAGACATACGTACCTCTTTAAACTATAAAATTATAGAAAAATAAATAAACAAGCAGCATAAAAAATATAGACTAAAAATCTATCACTACATTATTTTTAAAATTCAAGATCATGTTCTGTACGAACATGAATCGATTGACGACCGTTATAAGTACTCACCCATCCTCTCGAGCTTACAGACTGACCAACCAGTCTTTGGAAGTTGCTATACCCAATCAACTTGAAAATGCAGGATCGAACGTCTGAAAATTATCATTAATTCGAGTATCTAATGATTTTCCAATTTCAGGTAAA
>JAHXIM010000328.1 GCA_025655635.1 gamma proteobacterium symbiont of Lucinoma myriamae
TGATTTTTGGTGGTAATATCATGATATTTCACTATAATTTCAATGGGTTATGATTATAGACCATTTTCAACTGATTTTTATAGGATTAATATAATGGCTGACTTATTAAATTAAAGCATAAATAATTTACGCCAGAAAAGAAATGTTTATCAGGTGTTTAAAATTGCATAAAAAGTTTAAAATACTTGATGTATAGGACGTCCTATATTATAATATCTCTATCGGTTAAGGAAACTTTTGGAGATAAAAATGATTAAGATAAATTGGAATTGCTGCAAAGATTCTATTGAACCTAAGTGGATAGGCTTTAATGCTTTTGAACTTGCAGGCTGCATTGAGCAAGATGGAGGTATTGAGAGAGCGGAGAAGGATGAAGATGCTCATTTTTATACATTGTACGGCCACTGTGTTGAGGGTGGTTGTGAAGCTTTACATGACTTCCCAAACGGGTTTAGTAATTTAGAAGTTATTCGTAAAATCTGCAAAGAAAAAGCTTTAAGTCTATCGTTTGAACTTTGGGATTACACATAACAGTAAGCTAAATTAATTTCATTGTGCGGTGAGCCAGCCGCACATCTAACTTGCTTGGTGCATTAGAAAAGGAAAATGATTATGCAAAACCAGAAAACTACTAACGTAATAATAAATCTTCTATCAACAACTTTAAAATGGTTTCTTGTTGCCGTTGTTTTTTTATATTTTATAGCTCTTGTTGTAGAAAATTTTGATTTAATACTTCACACAATAGTTCAAGCAATGACTTTTAGTATGGACTATTACTATCTATTGATATTAACTCAAGGTGTTTTGTTTTTTGGATTTATCTTCTGCATTATTATGGTTTTTAAACATGGTACAATAGTAGAAAAGTGGCCAGTTAAAAGGGTAATGTTATCAATAACTTGTTTATATGTTCTTAATCTTACCTCTTTTTTTGTTTCGTATTCTTGGGCTGACATTTCAGAGTTTCAGGCCGTGTTTTATGTTGCGGTATTTGTTCCAATATTAATAACAGTAGTTGCATTCATGGGATTACTGAAATCTTAAAAGGAATTTCTAATGAAAACCTTAAAAGCAATCATAGGTGGTTTGTTTCTTGGGTTGTGTCTTACTTATTTAATGCACATATCCCTTAATTATTATAATCAAGTAACTGAAATTAAAGATTTCAGTTATGCAGCACTTAGAGATAATATAGACCGATACCCAGATGATGAATTTTTTATAGGTCAGGTATCAAGTGCTTTATTATCAGATGATGAGATTGTCGGAAGTGAATATAAGGCTATTTTTGATCGATTAATAGAAAAAAATGGTGTTTATACAAGTGCAAAAACTGGTGCTGAACATTCAAATGCAAAGCAAGAATTAATTGATAAAATAAAAAAATTTTAGAGAAAGAGTGAAGTATGGCAAGAAAAGTCATTGATGTTAGCTTGATCGGCATGAGAACGCACAAGCATCCACCTGGCATGGAAAACTGGCGATATTTTCGCATTGAGTATGGTGGTTCAAGACACCAAACCTTGGCTGAAGAAGGACTTTGGCTTCCACCTAACTTAGATGAGGAAGAAATTGAAAATCTTCTTATGAAGGCTCAGGAAGAAATAAAAAAAGTGGATGATGAGAAAGGAGAATTGGGATATGGCTAAAGCATCAAAAGATTTTAGTGAGCATTTTAAACAGGCATCTAAGAGAGCTAAGGAATTAGGTTATGCTAATTTACTTGATTTAGATGTTCGTGGTACTGAAGAACATAAACAGATAATACAAAACGTATATAAAGAGCCAGTTATATTATCTAATTAATCATTGGTTTTTAAAAGGAGTGGTAAAAATGGATTTAAACAACACTGAAAATAGAGTTATTCTTACAATGTTCATCATGCTTATTCTCGGGCTATTACTTTATCTTGTTTATGATAATGACGAACAAATTAAATACCTAAGAAAAGAGAATAGAGAATTGCAAAGCAAAGTTTCAAATCAATACTTTAGTATGAAGTTTGCTCAACGGCAAAGAGACTCTGCTAATAGTATGCTCGGTGAGGATTGCTTTGATGTGAAAGAAGAGATGATCAAATTAAGTGAAGAAATAGAGCTAGAAAAGCTCATCAATAAAGCAATGGTTTATAAATACAGCGATCAAGATTTTAAGAAACGCTGGGGAGGCCGAAGTTTTGAACGATCAAAATTATTAATGAAAAAATATCCAGATTTACCTTTGAATTACACGTGGATAACTGCGTTGGAAAAATAAGGTAAAAGATTGTTTTACGCCAAAAAAGGAAATGTCAGTGACAAAATCGAGCCGTTCGGATGCTTTAATAAAGACTCAAGATAAATATGAGAAAAGAAGAAGTGACAGGCCGCGCTTGCCTGGAACTAGGTTAAATTATGAAGAAGAAGATGTTTGGAACGAAGCTCTTGAATTGCATGGAGGTACTGGTAAAGAGACTATTATGTATGCTTTAAAGTTATTAATAAAAGAATATTATAAGCCGAAATAGAAGTGTTTGTAATGAGATTCTTGTTTTAGCAGCTAAAATTATAATCATAAAAAAAAATTCTTGATATATAGGACGTCCTGTATTATAATATCTCTATTGATTTAGGAAACTTTTGGAGATAAAAATGAGTCATAATTCAAGAAGAGAAATATCGGAAGACGATTTTTCAAATATTGCAGAGACCGCCAGTAAAGAGGGGTGTCTAAAAAGTCGTAAAGAAAAATATGGTGAAACCTTTGGGGTTTTTTTAAACGGTCACTTGGTTATGTCCAGTGAAGTTCAAGAATGTGGTGAAAGGAAGTTTTTTTCTTTCATTGATTGAGCTTTAAAGATAATAATACTTGTAATATAGGACGTCCTATATTACAATATCTCTATCAGTTAAGAAAACTTTGGAGATAAAATGAATACTAAAAATATTGCAAATGCTGTTATTGATTATAAAAATAGTAATGGAAGATTTTGGAAAAGAAACTTGCGTGAACTGTTTTATTCTGGAAAAAATCGTAGCCCTGAATTACAGCACTTTAGAAATCATCATCTTTCATTACTTAATAAGATTAATGGCAATACAACAAAGTCTGAAGTTTATGCGTTATTTAATATCTGCAAATAGAATTTAAAAGCTTTGGGTAAAACTAGCAGGTTTTATCCAGGGTCAGACAATGACAGAGGCTAAGTCGCTTGACCTGATGAACGGGTTCGAGTCCAGCATTGATAAATATGCATTTTATCAATCTAGGTAGAAGGGGAAAGAGTTGTAAGGTTCAAATCCTTACTGTCTGGTTTTAATTATGAGAAAGGCATAACAAATAATGCATTTTTTTGTTTTGGTAAAAAAGGATAAGGAATGAATAAACTATTTATTACAGCCTTGATAATGATTAGCACTCAAGTGGCTGCAAGTAATACTGAAGAAAAATGTAAGGACGATCTTGTTTGTAATTATTTGATCACAACTAACCCTATGCTTTGCACGGAATTTGATTGTGACAAGATTAACTCAGGCATGATTTTCTGGTATCAAAACGCTTTCCCTGAGAAATTAAAAAAAAGTTCTCACGAAGATTATCTATCATATTTAAAAAAACATGATATTAATGCATACAATGAAAGAGTTGCACTTGATGAAAAACATCGTTTGTTTTTTGAAGAAATGGAAAAGGAAAAATAACACATGCAAATAGTATTAAATAAACCTTTGAATAATGTGCTTGCTTCAGCTGACGAGTTGGGTATTTGGATCATTGGCGTATGGACAGTTGGTATTAGTAAAGATAATGCTCGAAAATATAGAGATCATTATAATAGTGATGCTTCAGTTCATGGTGGGTTCTTTGAACATGAGGACAGCGTCATATTGACTCATGGTGATTCTAAAATGACTCTCTCTCAAGAAGAAGCTAAAGCAGTTATTGATTTGATCAATGATGCCGATCAACGGTTGTGGTAATAGCAGTAAAACTACGTATTAAAAGAAGGTAGATATGCCAACAATTAGACAAGTTGAAAAAATCAGCGTTTCAGATTACCTGGAAGGCGAACTGAAGAGTGATATTAAGCATGAATATGTTGATGGTCATATTTATGCTATGGCTGGAGCCAGTGAGCAACACAATACTATTTCAGCTAATATTCTGACTGAAATAAAAAATAGTCTAAAAAGAGCTGAATCACAGTGTAAAGCTTATATGTCTGATATGAAAGTCAAAGTGAATGAGTTTATATTTTACTATCCTGATATTGTTGTGTCCTGTCATGATGATTCTGACGATGAGTATTATAGAACAAGTCCAACTTTGATAGTTGAGGTTTTATCACCTTCAACAAGGAAAAAGGATAAGACTGAAAAAAGAATGTATTACCAAAATATGCCCTCAGTAAAAGAGTATGTTTTGATTGAGCAAGACCGATGTGAAATTGAAGTTTCACGTAAAAACGATAATTGGCGATCACTGTTTTATTATCTGGGTGATGATATTAATTTTGAAAGTGTTGGGATTACGTTGTCAGTAGAAGATATTTATTATCAGACTGGCTTAGAGGATTTAAACGCTTATTTGGAAAATAATTAAAAATTAGGAACAATTGATAAGTATGCCACAATCTCAGCAATAATAGGTCTATCTGGTAATAATTTAGCTCAAAAGACTTTATTAATTAATTTAAAATCTGAATGTGAGTTATCGACATAATGTGTTCACTCAAAATAATATAGATTGGAAGAATGAAAATTATTAATTGTCTAAAAAAAACAGGAACAATTCAGTATTTGGATTGATTGGAAAAGAAAT
>JAHXIM010000429.1 GCA_025655635.1 gamma proteobacterium symbiont of Lucinoma myriamae
ATGACAGGTAAGTCTTTGGCGAACCTTATGAGTGCTCTCATGAACCGATTAGTTCCGAGGTTGAGTTAAAAGGGGAACACTGATGATTATTCTGATACTCAATTAATGCATGCTCTATTAAAATAGTTTGTTCATTAATTATAATTTTTTCATCTATTAAATTTTTTGTTAATTGATACGTCAGTAAACTATCAGAATAAGAACGATAAAGCGGATAGGATAATAAAATTAAAATGCTGAAAATCACTAGAACATTCTTTTTTCTTTTTACGGTATTAGAAAAACCTAAAAACTGAAAAGTGATAATAGCTGATAATGTAATACCAATAATATTGCTCATAAAGAGTAATAAGGCTCCTTCAAACACATAGACTTCTCCCCTGCCTAAGCCAATTCCCACAACAGCTAATGGTGGAACCAGTGTCACAGCGATGGCAACACCTGCCAGATTATTTAATAACTCCTTATGGGCCTTGGTATACGCTGCAGCAATACCAGAAAAAATAGCAACACCCAGATCAATTAAATTAGGATGAACCCGTGCCTTGATTTCATTAGTTAGTTCAACTTGCGGTAATATCAGAGTCAGTAAAGAAGAAGCTAAGATTGCCAAAGTGATACCTACCGACATTTTTATCAGAGAACTCAGCAACATGTTTTTATCATCTCTGAGCAAGCCCATAGAAAATGAAATAATAGGTGACATAAGAGGAGCCAATAACATTGCACCAATAACCACCGCAGCACTATTAGCAAACAGACCAAAGCTTGCTAATAAGGTACTGAGCAACATTAAAACAATGTAAAGCGAATTAATTTTGGCATCACTGCGTAATTGTAAAAACAGATCTTTAAAACGTTCTTCAGATGCCACTGAGAAAAAAGGCAGATGTATTTTATAATACTTATTGATTTCATTTTCATCAGGCAAATTATGGATTCCAATAACTTCTTTATCACTTGCTGAAACCGGATTAAGCTCCCAAAATGCCTCCGGTGCATTAATTTTTAATGCCTTTTTTATCACTCTGAAATGCAATGGAAAGGTGGTGCTTTTATTTTCATCCAGTTTGACTGAAAATGTCTCCCTGGATGTACTGTCCATATCAATGGTAATTTCTTCACTTTTTATATTAGAGACCGCATGTGGTAAGACTGTTTCTTTATTAAAATGAAAAATCAATGAAAACAAAAAGAGGAAATATTCAACTGCAGAATAAGGTGAAATAATCATCAATGATAATCGTTCCGAGCGCATGGAACTTTTTTGTAATAAGACTCTGGTCAGTCGACTGGCCTGATTTTGATTCACAATAAACAAGGCACTGGCAAGCGTTTTTATCTGCCTGCCTCTTTGGGTTTCTATAGAAGTTTTTTCTAATGATAATTGAAAAAATAGCTTAATTCCCAGTATGATATTTTTTAAAAATGCACCCGGACTGGTATCTGAGTGCCATGCTTCCAGTAAAGGAATTTTCCCAATCACTACTTTAAATTGAACCAGTTGATCATTACATTCTAATAAGTTTACGGCTTGAGGCTCATCTCTCAACGCCACCTCAATATTGTCTTCAAGATGTTTTGATAACTGATAGGCATTACGTAATGATTTTTGTGACTCCAATGGTAAAAAACCCAGAGTACAGTGTTGTCCATTTGCACTCTGAAGATAAGCATATTCAACAAGCTGATCAATAAGCTGCATTTCACCAGCGAGGATCAAATGGCTTGTTACTGAAATGTACTCTAACGGGTCACTTAAAAATGTCGTTTTTTCTACAGCAACGATCTCTGTGCCAAAATCATTATTTTTGAGTTTATCAATAAAATCAATTGAGTGCTCATCATAGATAAATAATGCCTGTTCCTGATATTTCATAACTTAAATTTTCACCCTGACAGGAATGATATCCATATCAATTATGGACTGAGCTTAAAGACAAAGGAGTAAAATTATTCTACAGGGATAAGATATTTTGCACAACTACGTTAAGTGTTAAGCTCTATGGTTTTCTATACAAACAAAAAAGCCAATGATGAATTATCATCATTGGCTTACAAAACATGAAACTATTGCTATACAGTATCAATTTAAGCAGACAACAGTCCTAAAACCTGTTTTGATGAAAAATCAGCCTGCCACTAAATCCCACCGACTAGTTGAGCATGCATGCTCATAAATTAGTTCATAGACAAGTAGTCATTTTTTAATCTGACATAATGTTCAGCAGAGTATTGTAAGCCCTCAATTTCATCTTCTGTCAAAGCACGTAATTTTCTGGCAGGGCTGCCAATATAGAGATTACCGCTCTCCAGCCGTTTACCCGGTGACACTAAGGCTCCTGCAGCAAGAAACACGTTTTTTTCAAGGTGTGCTTCATCCAGTATAATTGCCCCCATCCCAATTAAACAATTATCTTCAATCGTACAGCCGTGCAGCACAACATTATGACCCACAGTGACCTGACTGCCAATACTTAAAGGATGTCCACCGGGATGATTATTGGTATGATCGTGAGTCACATGTAAGGTACTGCCATCCTGTATGCTTGTATTCGCGCCAATTTTTATCCAGTTCACATCACCACGAATGGTGGTATTAGGCCAGACTGAACTGTCTGCTCCAATTTCTACCTGACCAATCACCTGTGCTGATTCATCAATATAGACATCCTTGCCTATGTCAGGTTTTGCTTGCTTAAAGGGGCGAATACTCATTTTTTCTATTCCTTATCTCTTTAGATTTAACGCATTGTAACCAGTTCTTCGGCACTACAAGGATGAATGGCTATGGTATTATCAAAATCAGCCTTAGTCGCGCCCATTTTGATAGCGACTGCAAAGCCCTGCATCATTTCATCAACACCGGGGCCAATAATATGATAACCAATAATTTTTTCTTGTGCTCCAACACATACTAATTTCATAGCAATAGGTGCTTTGTGCTCAGTAAAAGCATGTGACATTGGAGTAAAATTAGTACTATAAACTTTTACAGAGTTACCATATGAGTCATGTGCCTGCTGCTCTGTCAGGCCAATAGTTGCAATAGGGGGATGACTAAAAACGACGGTTGGAATATTACTATAGTCCAGCTTACGATC
This sequence comes from gamma proteobacterium symbiont of Lucinoma myriamae, assembly GCA_025655635.1. Taxonomy (GTDB): domain Bacteria; phylum Pseudomonadota; class Gammaproteobacteria; order GRL18; family GRL18; genus GRL18. The sequence continues at coordinate 3,105 of JAHXIM010000429.1, forward strand.
AGGCATATTATTAAATAATCGATCCGATAAACGACGCGCAGCGGCAATGGCAACTGGTGTTAAAGCCGCTTTACGATTGACATCACCAACGGAGTAAATACCTTTGACATTAGTTTGCTCAAATTCATCACTGGGAATAAAGCCCTGCGCATCCATCTCAACACCAGCGGCTTGAAGATTTAAATCTGCGGTATTAGGGGCTCTTCCAATAGCCCAGACCAGTGCATCAACATTATTGACCTGCTGATTTTTTGTACAATGCAGAGTGAGTTTACCCTGCTCATCCTTTTCAACCGATTCAACTTCGGTGGTGCTAAGTAAAACAATGTTGGGATCTTCCTGCAGCACAGCAGCCAGAGTATCCGATAAAATGGGATCAAAATTCCCTAACACATGCCCCTTACGGATCAGCAGGGTGACCTGACTGCCCAGACCACTCATTAATCCCGCCAGCTCCACAGCAATGTAACCTGAACCAACAATGGTAATGTGCTCTGGTTGTTCACTCATTGCAAAGAAGCCATCTGAAGTCATACCTAATTCAGCACCCGGCAAATCAGGCACAACAGGATAACCTCCCGGTGCCACAACGATATGATCAGCAGTAAACTGTTCACCATTGACCTCAAGGGTTTTAGCATTAACAAATCGTGCCTTACCTTCAACGTAATCAATATGTGAATCACTGAGATAGTTGCCATACCAATTGGTAATTCCAGAAATATAGCCTTGACGTTGTTCAACCAATTTGGCCCAGTTAAGACCATTATTGGCTACATCAAAGCCATAATCACGGGCATCAACCAGACCATGAGCCAGGTTGGCTGCATTCCACATCACTTTCTTTGGTACACAGCCGACATTAACACAAGTACCGCCCACTATATTGCTTTCTATAACAAGGCATTTTCTGCCATATTCAGCGGCGCGCTCTACTGCAGAAACGCCACCACTACCGGCACCAATAGAAATTAAATCATAATGTTTTGTCATAAAAATGTACCTGAAATCGGTTGTAGAAGATTGTAGAATAAAGAGTTAAGTTATTTCACTGAAATTATAAAAGATATCCTGTTATAGTGGGGATTAATCATGAAATTGTCAATATACCAAAGGTCACTGAAAAAAACTTATGATCAGTAGAGAATTAATCCAATTAATTGATGAAACATTTCAACTTAACTGGCTGGGTGTACATGGCGTTTCTCATTGGGCAAGAGTGCGCATCAATGGCTTACTTATGGCCAAGCAAAATGGCGCTAATCTACGAGTAGTTGAATTATTTGCCTTTTTACACGATAGTAAGCGTGAGGCTGATTTTAATGATCCTGATCACGGCGAACGAGCCGCAGAATTTATTAACTATTTACCCAATGATTTATTATCCATTAATGCTCATGAAAAAGAATTATTAATGTTAGCCTGTGCTGATCATAGTAAAGGCTTTGTTAAGGGTGATATCACAGTGAGAACTTGCTGGGATGCCGATCGGCTTGATTTAGGTCGTGGCGGACAACGCTCTGATACAAAAAAATTATGTACCGATATTGCTAAGCAGCCTGATTTTTTTGAAAAAGCCTATCAGCCAGCTATACCCAATCAACTTGAAAATGCAGGATCGAACGTCTGAAAATTATCATTAATTCGAGTATCTAATGATTTTCCAATTTCAGGTAA
>JAHXIM010000130.1 GCA_025655635.1 gamma proteobacterium symbiont of Lucinoma myriamae
ATGGCATTGTTCAGAGCATGAGTCGAAAAGGAAATTGTTGGGATAATGCAGTGGCTGAAAGTTTTTTTCACACATTGAAAACAGGATTGGATATATCTAATGCTCGGTCACCTTTTGCAATGATGATGATGCCTAAGTCTTTGGCTGTTAGATATGCAATTGGAGAAGAATCGATATAATTATTATTGGTTGCCCATTTAAAAAACTGCTTCAACAAAGCAAACAGGCTATTCGCCAGAGAGTTCGCCCTTACCTTGACTGAAAGAATGTGTGACTTGATGTGGTCTTGAGTCACCTCCCGAATAGGTAAATCTGATAAAACAATACCTGTGTGCTTTTTACCTTCACCAAAAAAATTGTATCTTATCCGGTTTACCGCAGTATCAGACTTTCTCCTGGTGCTAATGACAGTGTCCATGAATCCTTCTAGCACCACACCCATTGTGATTGTTTCAGCAGCCAGCCTTGCTTCTCGCTCTACAGATGCAGCTAATTCTTGTGCTTTTCTCTCCCTATCAGTAACCAGATTGCCATTCTTGTTGGCAGCTTTTTTCTCCAGGAGTAAAGACCGTGCATTCGCTAATGATGTGTCTGGAAAGTGACCCAGAGTGATAATGTGTCTTTTTTCCTGAATATAAAGTGTAGTCAGGAATATCTTTGACCCGGCTTTGGATACTTTTAGTCGAAGCCCTTTGCAGCCAGGATCAGATAATTCGTATGGCTTGTCAGATTGTTTAAGTTTGTTGATGAATGTGGATGTAAAACCAGACTTTGGTGGTAAAATAGATTTAGACATGATCGTTACCTAGAATAATGATTGTGTTTAGGAGGCCTCCGGTATTTCAGTACCTGGGGCTTTCGTGTTTCTGAGGTTTAATCATAGCACACAAAGTTAAATTGTGTGTTGTTTTGTGTGTGGTTTATGTGACATAGAATGACTGACAATGGCATGAGATGGCAGAGATACAAATTACATTTAACGCTATATATAAAGAGTTAAAGTGTCACACTGACATGGTTTGGCATAAGTTGACATACTCTTAAATTAATCCAGGTCAAGTATTTTTTTTTGATTTGCCAGAATCTGATGAGAATTTCCTCGAAAAATTAATCGCTGCTGTTTACTTTCTAATTGATATTCATACATTGGGTCATAATACGTCGTTAGCAAAGATTCTATCCATATTCGATGGCTGACAATATTACCGGAACTTTTTTGTTCTTTTAAAGCATCCTGCATTTGCTGTTCTACTTTTTGATAACGTTCACCGCCAAGACGTTTTTTGATCCGAGCTAAACTATCCAGTAAATAGCTGGAAAATTGCTTAAACGGTTCATCACTTTCTAAGGTATTATTTGTCTGTAAATCTCTGTGCTTATAGTAGGTACGATAATACTCTTCTAAATCAATTACATAATCTTTAAGGGTAATACTAATTCGATATTGTAAATCTTCTTCCAGCAAAACCAGAGGGGATTGTTTCATTTTTTTCTGTAATGATTGTGGTAAGGAAAGACTGCCGATGAGTCGACCTTCATCTTCAAGCCAGAACTGATTAACACCTCTGCTGCGATTTTTCATCAGCGCAATAGCTAAAGTATTTTCAAAGTTAATTTGTGAAGGTTGTCCATCAGGAAAGCGTCCGAAGCTTGAACCCCTGTGGTGCGCAAAACCTTCCAGATCAATAGCACCACTGAGTTCTTTTAACAACCAGGTTTTCCCTGTACCTGTTTTACCACCCAATATTATAAATTGAGAATCGGCAATAGACTGTTCTAATTCATCAATTAAAACCCGTCTCATGGCCTTATATCCGCCGTTCACCAGAGGTAAATCAACACCACTTTCTTTCAGCCATTGCTGTGTCGTTCTGGAACGTAAACCACCTCTAAAACAATATAAATAGCCGTCAGGATGTTCCCTGGCAAATGCCTGCCATTGTGCAATACGTTGTTCTTTAATATCACCGCTAACCAGTTTGTTACCCAGTTTTATAGCCGCATCTTGTCCCTGCTGTTTATAACGAAGACCAACATCATGACGTTCCTGATCGTTCATCAATGGGTGATTCACCGCACAGGGAAATGCACCTTGTGCAAATTCAACTGGAGCACGCACATCCATTAAAGGTGTATCATGTAAAAATAATGAACGAATTAAATCTCTATCGATTGGGTTGGACATTAATCAATTTAGCCTGTAGTTAATCTGAGAGTTTAACGAAATAGTTAGAAGCATCATCGTCATTAATATGACCAATAATGACAGCATCCGGATAACCGGCAAGATGTAATTGCTGAAGACATTCTTCAGCCCTGTCTGCTGAAATACCAGCTAATAAACCGCCTGCAGTTTGCGGATCAAATAATAACGGATAGTTTTGATGTTCTGAAAATGGCCCTATATTAGAAATAGTGCGTTTCAAATGAATATTTTCTTCCTGAAGGGAACTAAAAATACCCTGTTTTATCATCTCATGAGCCCCTGTTAAGACAGGTAAGGAAGATAAGTCAATCTGAGCATAAACATTAGACGCCTTAAGCATCTCAACTGCATGCCCCAGAAGGCCAAAGCCGGTAATATCCGTACAGGCCTTAGCTCCAAAAGTCTTAAAAATATCAGCCGCAGACTTGTTGGAATTTAACATAGTGTCAGTGGCCTCTTCTATCCATCGGCCTTTTGCCTGATGACGCATATTGGCAGCTAATAAAATACCAGTGCCCAGTGGTTTGGTTAAAATCAACACATCACCGGCCAGCAAACCTGACTTGGTCATCATTAATTCTTTAGAGACAAAGCCATTAACACTTAAACCAAAGGCCATATCAGTGCCTTCACCCGTATGCCCGCCCACCAGACTCATGTTATTTGTTTTAAGTACTTCCAATGCGCCGGACATAATAAGAAATAATTCTTCTTCTAATATTTCTGCTAATGAATATGGCAGTGTCACTAAAGCCAGTGCTGAATGAGGTGCTGCACCCATGGCAAATAAATCACCCAGTGCATGATTGGCTGAAATTTTACCTAGCAGATAGGGATCATTAATAAAGGATTTAAAATAATCCAGTGACTGCACTAACAATTGCCCTTCCGGCACTTCGATAACGGCAGCATCATCAGCCTGTTCCAGACCAAGAATTACCCCTCTGGCTGCACTATTTATGTGATAAATAGTACTTAAACGTTCAAGCACCCGCCTCAGAACGGTACTTCCCACCTTGGCACCACAACCACCACAGCGCATGGGAATTTCTTGTAAACGCTTTAGCGCAGCTTCATCAACCATATGTTGATCAATCGCAATATCATTCATTTGCTGCATGGCAGGCAGATCACTAAACAGCTTCATAAAATTGACATCGATCCAGTTTTTATAATGCCACACCCATTTACCATAGAATGCCAGTGAACCTCTGGAAGCAACAGCTGTTTTATCGGCACAATTCAGCAAACTCAAAAATCTTTTTTGCGGATTATACGCTTTGAGTTTTTGTCCACAGGCAAAACGTTTTAAGTTAGTAAATAAGGGTGGTCCCTGTCTCACTGCATAGACACCAGACTTAGGGCGTGAATGATTCACCATGGATGCAATATCACCTGCAGCAAAAATATTATCATGAGAAACAGATTGAAGATAATCATTAACCTTGATAAAACCGCGCTTATCCACTGCTAAACCGGATTCCTTCGGCCAACTAACAGAACTTGCAGTCGTACACCAGACAACGGCATCTGCCTGCAGCAGAAAACCATTTTCACATAAGATATTACGAGTGCTCTTCTTGACTGCTGAAGAGTCTTTATTTAAAGAATCGACTAAAGAAATTTCTTTTATAGTCGAAGCTAAATGACAGCTGACACCCCGTTGCTTAAAAATCGTTAAAATCTTATTTCTTACCGATTTATTATGAGAAGGCAATAAGGTCTGAGCAGCACTTAAAAGGACATAGTGAACCACCTTATCGACTTTTCCATAACGCTGTAATTCAAGCTGAACACGATGCTGAATGGATAGCACCAGCTCAACACCACTGGCACCGCCGCCAACCACTGCAATGGTTGTGTAATTATCATCCGTTAATACACGGTGAATAATTATTTCGAGCTGAGTAATAAACGTACTGACCGGTTTAACAGGAATGGCCAGCTCTCGAACACCTGGAATATTAAAATCATCCGGCGTTGAGCCTATATTGATTGATAAAAGATCGTATTTAACAGGTGGACGTTGATCAGAGTAAACCAGTTGTTGTTGTGCATCAATGCCCGTCACTCTGGTATGGTATAGGCGGCCATCGGCAAACTCAGTTAAGGGACGCAAATCCAGATGAACGTCATCATAAGAATATTCGCCTGCAATAAAACCGGGTAACATGCCGGAATATGGCGTATGAATGTCACTCGCTAATAACGTGATTCTAAGACCTGGTAACGGATTCATAGCAAACATTTTAATCAGACCAACATGACTATGCCCGCCGCCAATCAAGACCAGCTCTTTAACAGCAACATCAGGGAGCTTATTCACTAAGAGAACCTATATAATAATACAATTAACTGGTGTTCAACCCTAGTCATATTTGGATGCACACTCAATAGAAGATCAGACATGAAAACGTTGGAATTCTAACAAAAAAGTGTATTTTTTACCAGAACACCAAAATCACAATTATTTTAATTAGTCGATCCTGAAAAAAGATAATCATCATGAATCGATAGATTATCGTACAACATTAATTGTAATTTAATTGTTCCTGATCAAATTGTTA
>JAHXIM010000307.1 GCA_025655635.1 gamma proteobacterium symbiont of Lucinoma myriamae
TTATGACAGGTAAGTCTTTGGCGAACCTTATGAGTGCTCTCATGAACCGATTAGTTCCGAGGTTGAGTTAAAAGGGGAACACTGATGACTTTTATAGAAAATAATGAGACAATACCTATCAATCAATTTTCACCGGTAATTGATGATACGATTGATAGTTTGATTAGAAATAGTCAGGCATTATTGACGTTAATGCACTTAAAAAGATATGAAGAAAAACTATTTTCTCATTCATTTAGTGTAATGACTCTTGCTCTGACTTTTGCTATTAAACAGGGTGTCTCAAGAGAAGATTTGAAGACATTGGGACTGGCCGCTTTATTACATGATATTGGCTGGGCTCAATTACCTTTAAATCTCTTTGGTAAGGCAAAAAAATATTCAGAAAATGAAATTAAAGTCGTGCAGCAGCATCAAAAAATTGCGGCTATCATTGTTGATAAAAGTAAAGATTTTCCTGCAGCTGTAAAGCAGGTAATGATGAATCATCATGAACGTATAGATGGTTCAGGCTACCCTGATAAACTTAAGGCTGATCAAATGGATCGACTGAGTAATATATTAATCCTTACTGATTATTATGATGAGTTAGTACATGGTTTATGTGACCAGCCAGGATTAATTCCTTCTGAAACATTAAGGTTTCTTTATAAGGAAGCTGTTCAGAATAAATTGAAAAAATCTCAGGTAGAACAACTAATTAAATTATTGGGTATCTATCCTTTGACTTCGGCTGTTGAGTTAACATCGGGAGAACAGGGAATTGTTGTTGAGGTTAATCGTGATAAGCCATTAATACCGGTTGTTAAAATAATGTATACATCTGAAGGACATGCATTGGCACAACCTGTGATTATTGATTTAGAAACAGATGAGAAAAAACGACAAATCAAAGGGATCGTGGATTTTTGTAATGCTAAAGCAGATCCACAAAATTTATTAATAGTTGAAGATGTTTCTAATGTCAAAAAAACTGCTGTCAAATAAAGAGCTGCAGGCTAAGGTCAAAGGCTCATTTATGTCACAGTCATTGTTTAAGCAATGGCCTGACGGCCTTCTTGTTCTCGATGCAAAGGGTTATATCTTTGCCATCAATAAAAAGACAGAAGAATTGCTTGGTTATGCACCTGAAGAACTTGAAGGGTGTTTGTTACATTCTATCTTGTGTGGTCAGGCTGCGGACTATCAGCATACAAAAGAAAAGTGCCAGTTTCTTAATATTGAACAACAACTCCCTATTAACCGTATTGTCGATGTCTGGTTTATACAAAAAAATGGTGTTTATCTGCATGTTGATGTCAAAAATGTTGCCAATTTATTTGCTGAAGAGTTGTTCGATAATGACAAATCTGCAAAAGATATAATTGGGCAATCAAATTATTATGTCTTAAGCTTTCAGGATTGTTTAACACGACGTTACTCTGAAAAAGAACTGCAGCGGCTTGCCTTATTTGCGGAGCTTAATCCATCACCTATTATTGAGTTTAATGAACAGGCACTGATTTATTTTTCAAATCCGGCAATGGTGCAATTAATTGCTGAACTGGGTTTTGATCAATCGGGTATGCCTAACGCATTACCTAAGCAAATTAATTCATTGATTTCTCAGTGTCTATTGAATGATAAAACAATCAATAATATTGAAGTTGAATCACAGGGACGCTGGTTTCTCTGGAACTTTCATCCTATATTAGAGCGTTCTTTAGTGCAAGGCTATGGTGTTGATATTACCTGGCGTAAAGAATCTGAAGAATTATTGTTTTCTGAAAAAGAACGTTTCCTGGTCACATTAGATTCTATCGATGATGCAGTTATTACTGTTGATACTGATGAAAGTGTCACTTATATGAATCCAAAGGCAACTGAATTAACCGGTTGGGTAAATATTGAGGCGATCGCTCATCCTTTTAAACAGATCGTGAATTTATTTAATTCTGATACACGATCTCCTGTTAGTAACATTATTCAGTCTACAATGATTGAAAATCGATCTTATCGTCAGGCAAATCCTGTTTTTCTGGCACATCGCGATGGCTATGTTATTTCTGTTAAACAATCAGCATCCCCTATGCGTAATCGCGCTAATGACGTTATTGGTGCTGTCATCGCTTTGCATGATATTACCGATGCGCAAAAAATGGAACAAAGTTTAACTTATCAGGCGACACATGATGCTTTAACGCATTTAATTAATCGCACTGAATTTGAAAATCGCTTAGGTCAATCAATAGAACGTTCAAAAACTGATAAAATAATCCATTCTTTACTTTATATGGATCTTGATAATTTTAAAATCATTAATGACAGCTGCGACCATACTGCAGGTGATCAGTTATTAAGACAGGTGACTAAGCTATTAGAAGAAAAATTGCGTCGGGGAGATATTTTAGCACGTTTAGGTGGTGATGAATTTGCAGCCATTCTTGAGGGATGTCCCGTTGAGCAAGCTTCCATAATAGCGAAAGAAATTTGCAGTGATATTCAAGAGTATCATTTTATTTGGGGCGAGCAAAATTTTAATGTCGGTGTAAGTATTGGACTGGTTGCAATTGATGAAGGCTGTGATGATGTCGGTCAATTATTGAGTCTGGTTGACTCAGCCTGCTATGCAGCTAAAGATCTTGGCCGTAATCGTGTCCATGTTTATCAGGATGATGACGCCAATCTCTTGAAGAAAAAAGGTGAAATGCAATGGGTTTCACGTATCAATAAAGCACTTCAGGAAAATCGCTTTGTGCTCTTTTTTCAACTGATCAAGCCCATTAAATGTGAAGAATCAGGCTTGCATTTTGAAATTTTAATCAGAATGAGGGATGAGCATGGTAATCTAATACCACCAGGCGCGTTTCTTCCTTCTGCCGAACACTATGATTTAATTAAAATACTCGACCACTGGGTGGTTAGAACAACATTTGAATGGCTCAATAATCATCCTGATACAACAGAGCATATTAAGCTTTGTAGTATTAATCTTTCTGGTAATTCTATTGGTGATGAGCATTTTATGCATCATCTGGCTGAACAATTTAGAAACTGTCGATTCTCAGCTGAAAAAATTTGCTTTGAAGTCACTGAGACTGCCGCCATTTCAAATCTTAATGTGGCGAGTATTTTTATTAATACCATAAAAGAATTAGGTTGTTCTTTTTCTCTGGATGATTTTGGTTCAGGTATGTCCTCATTTGGCTACTTAAAACAATTAAATATCGATTATCTAAAAATAGATGGTCTTTTTGTTAAAGATATTGTAATTGATCCCGTTGATGCTGCAATGGTGAAATCAATCAATGAAGTGGGGCAAATAATGGGCCTGAAAACTATTGCAGAATATGTAGAGAACGATGAAATTCTTGCAGTAATTAAAGAGATTGGTGTTGATTTTGCTCAAGGTTATGGGCTTTCTCGGCCACGACCATTAGATGAACTGGCAGAAGTATTAAATGATCCCAACTATTCAAATTAATGCTCATTAAAGAATAGCGACTAGTCTTTCTTAGGTGATAGTTTAATGGTCTTAACTTTGGGTAAATCAAATTCTTTAGGTAATGGTGTATCAGTAAACCAGTGATTCCCTTCTTTGTCGTACCACCAGGAAACAGTGTGTCGAATAGTTTTAATTTTTGCACTATTGTCTAAGCGATATTCAATCCTGAATCTTGACTCTTGACTCACCACTACCTTCTTCCTCATTCATGCCAGAGCTGAGCGCTTCGACAAATTTTACTTTAATCGTATCTAAATGAACTAAATACTCTTCAGAAGGTGGTTTGAGTTTTGTAGAACCGGAATCAGAATCGGGCTTATCTCTCATTAGCTGGAATGTGTTGGTCCATTCTCCCCAGCGCATAGAAGCCCGGTAGATATTTTCAGATTTTTGGAAGCGACTAATACTGCTATGACTATCCATTTCTGCACAGGCTGTGATTAACAGTAAAATGAGAGATGACATTATTAACGCTGAAAAAGATCTTCTTAGCTGGTGTATCGTATTTGTCTGCAGCAAGATAACATCCCTATGTATTGTGAATGTGTTATGGTAAATATGGATTTTTTGTCACTTAGATTCTTATGCATTTAAGTCGCTAAATCAAGGTAAATACGGATTCAATTAGATTTTTTGTGTTTAACATTGAATTTTTAGCAAAAATCCTCATGTTAGGTAGAGTTATTGTTTCATGCTCTATCTCATCTGAAGCCGGTGTGAATCAAACAATTATCCCTTAAAATATTATGGAAATGTCTTAAATGTCAACATTTGTCGCAGAAAACGAGTTAGAAAAAAAGTTAATTCAGGCTCAAAATGGAGAAATTGAGGGTGAAGAATTCTTAAAAGAAATGCTGGATATGCAAGTCTTTATGCCCATTATGGATAAACATAGTATCGGCGGCTTCCAGGAGTCAAAAGAAGCTACACCATTATCTGTTAAAGATGAAGATGGCACCGAAATGGTCATTCTTTTTACTAGTCCAGAGCGTGCTAAAGTATTCGTTAAAGATTACCCTGGTTTTGATGGTGGCTTGCTGGAAGATTTTAAATGGGTGATTGAAAAAATTGGCGGTGGCTATGGTGTTATTTTGAATCCGGGATTTGAAGTGGGTTTAGAATTGGAAGCTAACATGCTGGAACAGATGACAAAACAGTAATAACAGCCAAAATCAGGCTAAATTTCATATTTATCCATCAGTGTTCCCCTTTAAATCAACAGTGTTTTAAAAAGGTGCTTGTAGATGCGTCATTCCAACTTGATTAAGGCATAACTCAAGTT
>JAHXIM010000316.1 GCA_025655635.1 gamma proteobacterium symbiont of Lucinoma myriamae
AATTTGATCAGGAACAATTAAATTACAATTAATGTTGTACGATAATCTATCAATTCATGATGATTATCTTTTTTCAGGGTCGACTAAATAAGTGGGGTATTTTTAAACCCCATTTAAAATTTTAATCGATACTTTAATACTATTCTTTTGATACTATAAAGCTATCACACTAGGAGAAATCAATAATGAGCGTACTTGTAGGTAGAGCAGCACCAGACTTCACAGCTAATGCAGTAATGGCAGACGGCGAAATTAAAGCTGATTTTAATTTTGCTTCACATATTAAAGACAAATATGCAGTATTGTTCTTTTATCCACTAGATTTTACATTTGTTTGCCCATCAGAGCTTATTGCTTTTGATCACCGTATTGCAGAATTCACTTCACGTGGTGTTGAAGTTATCGGTTGTTCAATCGATTCACATTTCACCCATAAAGCGTGGAGAAGCACAGCAATCAACGATGGTGGTATTGGTGAAGTTAAATATCCTCTAGTTGCTGATATTGACCATTCAATTTGTAAAGCATATGACGTTGAACATCCTGCTGCTGCAGTTGCATTTCGTGGTTCATTCTTAATTGATAAGTCTGGAAATGTTCGTCACCAGGTAGTTAATGACTTACCACTTGGTCGTAACATTGATGAAATGCTGCGTATGATTGATGCATTACAGTTCACTGAAGAGCATGGTGAAGTTTGCCCGGCGGGTTGGAATAAAGGTGATACTGGTATGAAAGCGACTACTGAAGGTGTTGCTGAGTACCTGGCTGAAGAAGCAGACAAGCTATAAGTCTACTTTTTTAAGTTTATTAAGCTAAACTTCTGATATTTTTTTAGAAGTTTAGCTTTTTTTTTGTCATTTTTTTAAATTCCCATTTTTACCTATCTCAGTTTTATCTCTATTTTCCTGCCTAATACCAAATAATTACATTTTTTTTCAATATTCACTCGACAAGTGTTAAATTTTTGCTGAAACACTCGTAAAGAAACGATATAATGCCGGATTAATATTAAAAAACGATTATATAAGATAAGTTCATTTTAATGAGCGTCTTTTTCGTCATAAAGATAGTTAGCTGTCTTACGATTAATAAACATTAAACACTATAAAATACAAGGTTATACGGGAGTTAGTTAGTGGAATTATCCGGTGGTGAAATTATTGCACAATTCCTCCATGATGAGGGTGTCGAATATCTGTTTGGTTATCCAGGCGGCGCAGTATTGCACATTTATGATGCCTTATTGCGAGCAGATAAAACTAAACATATTCTTGTGCGTCATGAACAGGCAGCAACACATGCAGCCGACGGCTATGCTCGTTCAACAGGTAAAACTGGTGTGGCACTGGTAACTTCTGGTCCTGGTATGACCAATGCTGTAACAGGTATTGCAACTGCTTATCTGGATTCAATTCCATTAGTTGTATTAACTGGTCAAGTACCTACTGGGGTTATTGGTAGTGATGCTTTTCAGGAAGTTGATTCGGTCGGTATTTCACGTCCTTGTGTGAAACATAATTTTTTAGTTAAAGATATTAACGATCTTGCTGAGACATTAACAAAAGCATTTTATGTGGCTTCCTCTGGTCGTCCAGGACCTGTTGTGGTTGATATCCCAAAAGATGTCACTGATCCGAACATAAAAATACCTTATACCTATCAGCAATCTATTGAAATGCGCTCTTATAATCCTGTGACCAAGGGGCATCCCTTTCAGATAAAAAAAGCATTAGAGCTGATGCTGCAGGCTAAAAAGCCTGTTTTTTATACTGGAGGCGGTGTGGTTTTAGGCAATGCGTCTGAAACATTAAGAACATTAGTCAAGACCTTAAACTTTCCTATTACCAGTACTCTGATGGGATTAGGTGCTTATCCAAGTTCTGATGAACAATTTTTGGGTATGTTAGGCATGCATGGTACTTATGAAGCCAATATGGCGATGCATGACACTGATGTATTGATTGCGGTAGGCGCTCGTTTTGATGATCGGGTGACCGGCCATTTAGAACATTTCTGTCCTACAGCAAAAATTATTCATATTGATATCGATCCATCATCTATTTCTAAAACAGTACAGGTTGATGTGCCTATTGTTGGTGATGTCGATGACGTTTTGACCAGCATGCTTGAATTACTTAAAGACTCTGATAGCTCTGGTAAAAGAAAAATGCAGGCAAATGATTCAGCTGCAATGAAAGACTGGTGGAAACAAATTAAGCAATGGCGTAAGAAAAACTGTCTGCGTTACAATAAGAAGACAAAAACAATTAAGCCACAATATGTCATTGAAAAATTAAATGAAATTACTGACGATGATGCTTATATCACCTCTGATGTTGGGCAGCACCAAATGTTTGCTGCACAATATTACAAGTTTGAAGAGCCAAGACATTGGATAAACTCAGGCGGCCTGGGTACTATGGGATTTGGTTTGCCTGCTGCCATGGGTGTACAATTAGCACATCTTGATAAAACCGTTGCCTGTGTGACCGGCGAAGGCAGTATTCAAATGAATATTCAGGAACTAGCCACTTGTATGCAATATCAGCTGCCGATTAAGATTATTAATCTTAATAATCGTTATTTGGGTATGGTAAGACAATGGCAGGAATTTTTCTATGAAGGGCGTTATGCCATGTCATATATGGATTCTATTCCAGACTTTGTAAAACTGGCAGAAAGTTATGGCCATGTCGGCATGCAGGTAGATAAGACAAATGATGTGGAAGATGCCTTAAAAGAAGCTTTTGCCATGAAAGATAAACTGGTATTTATTGATTTTATTACCAATCGTGAAGAAAACGTATATCCCATGATTGCTGCTGGTAAAGGTCATCATGAGATGGAACTGGCTCCTGATAGTGAGCTTGTTTAAGCATATTCATATGAGTTAGGACTAAAATTTTCGACTGCTCTCTATTAAGATGCGACCTGATAAGAATAGTCTAACATGAAGTAATTAAAAAAAGAGTTACAAAATGCGCCATATTATATCTATTTTATTGGAAAATGAATCCGGAGCGTTATCAAGAGTTGCAGGACTTTTCTCAGCTCGTGCCTATAACATTGAGTCTTTAACAGTGGCACCAACTGAAGATCCTTCTATGTCCAGAATGACTTTGGTGACCAGTGGTTCCGCTGAAATTATTGAGCAAATTACCAAACAGCTTAATAAACTGATTGATGTAGTTAAATTAAATGATTTGAATGTTTCAAGTGTACAACATATTGAACGTGAAATGATGTTAATTAAACTGAAAGCACCGGCCTCAGCACGAGCAGAGATCATGCGCTTAACTGATATATTTCGAGGTAATATCATTGACGTGAATGATGATACCTATACTGTTGAACTGACCGGTACGACTGAAAAACTTAATGCTTTTATCACGGTGTTTGACTGTGATAGTATTTTAGAAACAGTTCGTTCAGGTGTTATGGGTATCGCCCGCGGCAGTTCATCATTGCACGTATAAGCAATTATTCTATTAACACTAAAGTTATATACTTTAGTGTTAATAGAAACTAATTTTTAAAAATAGTGACTACTTAGTCTATAGCAGATAGACAGGATAGTTACCAAAACGACATAAGGTTTGGATTAATGAACATATACTATGATAAGGATTGCGATCTTTCCATCATCAAAGGCATGAAAGTCACCATCGTTGGTTACGGCTCTCAAGGTCATGCACATGCTAACAATCTTAAAGATTCGGGTGTTGATGTGACTGTTGCATTACGTGAAGGTTCTGCTTCTGCAGCTAAAGCTGAGGCGGCTGGTCTTGCTGTAAAAAATGCAGCTGATGCTGTTAAAGATGCTGATTTGGTTATGATTCTGACTCCAGATGAATTTCAATCTCAACTTTACAAGCAAGATATTGAACCTAATATCAAGCAGGGTGCTACACTGGCTTTTGCTCATGGTTTTAGTATTCATTATAACCAGGTTGTACCACGTACCGATCTGGACGTCATAATGATTGCTCCTAAAGCACCAGGTCATACAGTACGTTCTGAATTTGTTAAAGGCGGCGGTATTCCTGACTTAATCGCTATTCATCAAGATGCTTCCGGTAAGGCTAAAGAGGTTGCTCTGTCTTATGCTTCTGGTGTTGGTGGTGGCCGTACTGGTATTATTGAAACTACCTTTAAAGATGAAACTGAAACCGATTTATTCGGTGAGCAGGCAGTTCTTTGTGGTGGTGCTGTTGAATTAGTTAAAGCGGGCTTTGAAACATTAACTGAAGCCGGTTATGCTCCGGAAATGGCTTATTTTGAATGTCTGCATGAATTAAAATTAATTGTTGATCTCATGTATGAAGGCGGAATCGCTAACATGAACTACTCAATTTCTAATAATGCGGAATATGGTGAATATGTTACAGGTCCTAAAGTAATCAATGATGAAAGTCGTAAAGCAATGAAGCAGGCTTTAGATAATATTCAAAATGGTGAATATGCGAAACGTTTTATCCTTGAAGGACAGACCAACTATCCTGAAATGACTGCATGGCGTCGTAATAATGCTGCTCATGCTATTGAACAGACAGGTGCTAAATTACGTGAAATGATGCCCTGGATCACTGAAAATGCTTTGGTTGATAAGGATAAGAATTAATTTCTTAAGCCTTTTTTATCTGTTATAATTAGTCAGCCCTGAAAAATATGTTATCTATTTGAAATATAAGGATTTATCCCTGTTTTTGAGTGACCATAAAGACCAGAAATGTTACAATAAGCACAGATTTTCTGGTCGATT
>JAHXIM010000389.1 GCA_025655635.1 gamma proteobacterium symbiont of Lucinoma myriamae
TTATTATAACATTTCTGGTCGATCTGGTCACTCAAAAATAGGGATAATTCCTTACATTTCAAATAGATAATATGTTCTTCAGGGCTGACTAATTAGCTGATTCAGCATTTGAGGCGGGAGGATCCTGAGTTGCCTGTTCTTCAGGTTCTTCAGGTTTTTCACGTTCTTCAGTGATTTCTGAGCCATCTTCATTGAGACGACCAGTGATATTCCTGGTCATCATTTTACTCATTTGCTCCATCATAAAATCAACTTGTTCAATTAATTCAACAATTCTTGGGTTGCTGGTGATTGTGGAGTTTTTCAGGGCATGAAATACATAAAAGTAATGTTCTTTGGCGGCCATATATTGTTGTTTTTCAGAATCGGCAGCGGCCTTGTCAGAATAAAACTGAAAGATTTTTTCACACCTTAACAACTTGAGATCAATAACATATTGTTGTAATTGTTTAGCATCGGTTTTTGAATACCAATTATTTGAACTACATAATTTAATCAGCCGGCGCAGCAGCACCATTTTTGCCATAAAATCTGACTCATCCTTGATATAAAAACTGCTTTTATCTTTTTTTACCGGTTCTTGCTCACCACCTGCTTCTTCAATTAAAGCCTGAATACCTTAAAAGTGTCGATCTAAGGTCTGGATAGCTTGCAAACGAGCCATCACTTCATTAATAATTAAATCACGAATTGAATCACTAACATCGCAACTATTTATCGCTTCTAATAATTCACTCAGTTCATCTAAGCCCTGTTTAATTCTGAGGATTTTAATGCGTTTTTCACGTTGTTTCTGCTCATAGGCCTCTGCCACACTATTAATAAACAGTGTGAGAAGTAATAGTCCTCCAATTGCAGCAAAAATCAGGTATTCTTCCATTGGCTTTTTTTACTTTCGTAATAGTTCCTATTGTATATAAAATCATGGCAGTTACAGGCTTATGACGTACTGCCGGATTTTTTTTCAATTGCTGACAATATCCCACGCAGGATATTCAGCTCTTTTTCATCTGGTCTTGCCCGATTAAACAAACGTCTCAAACGCTGCATCATCTGACCGGGATGTTTAGGTATAATAAAATTCACATCCATGAGTACTTTTTCTAAATGCTCATAGAAATATTCCATATCTTTTGTTTCTGGATATTGATAAACATAATCCTTAGGCTGTGTCCGTTTTGCTTCACTTGCCTGAAAAATTTCATAGCAAAAGGTTTGTACCGCAGCTCCCAGGTTAAGCGATGAATAATCCGGATTTGCCGGGATATAGCCATGAAAGTTACATTGTTGTAAATCTTCACCCTGCATACCACAGCTTTCCTGGCCAAAAACGACAGCGACCTGTGCATCAATTGCTTCGGATGCAATTTGTTCACCACTCTCTCTGGCCGTTAATAAGGGCAGACTCATGCCTCGATCCCGGGTACTGGTGCCTACGACGAGATGACAATCACTAATCACCTCACTTAGGGTATCGGCAATGATGACATTTTCTAAAATATTTGTGGCACTTGTGGCACGAATAAAGGCTTCTTTATCTAATTGACACCCTGGATTAACCAGATACAGGCGTGACAGCCCCATATTTTTCATGGCTCGTGCCACAGCGCCGATATTACCCGGAAACTGTGTGTTGATAAGAACAATACGAATATTATTCAATGGGTTTTCTGTTTTAGTGCTGTTTTTAGTCATATTTAAAATCAAATGTTGAGTGTTTATTGCATGCTCAGAATAAGAGACTGTTCCATTTTTTCTCGAAGTTCAGCATCGATAACACCTAAAATTTCTAACTTTGGAGCATTGCCTGCCAAACCAGTGCCATTTATAATAAGACTGTCAGGCTTGTTAATTCGTGCCAGTTGTTGAATGTCATATAAAAATTCCGCTGGTACATTACCTTTATTTTCAGTAATTTTTCCTTTTTCTATCACCAGCTTAAAACTGCCTTTTCTTTTTTTTCGTACATGATGAATAAGAAAGGCATCAAAAACAAGCAGTATTACGACACCAATAATAATTACAGTCAGTGTGTCCATGTGTTACCTTTTTTCGTTTTGTTTATAACATAAAATATCTGCATACTAGTAGTATCACGTTCTATGCTTATTTAAGCCCCAGCAATTTATGTGTTTGTAATGACACCCGCCACTTAGGATGTTCCATACAATATTGAATAACATCCTGAGTGTGATCATTAACATCACCTTCATCCACTGCCTGCAAAAAGAAATGCTCAAATGCCAGTGTTTCAAACTTATCCGGCGGCAATTCAGACAATGGAAATAATAGTTTTAATTCATTGCCGGAAATTTGCTTTAAGTTATCCAGTTGTTTCGGACTCACGCAAATCCAGTCAATGCCTTGCGGTGCTTCTATCGTACCATTCGTTTCCACCGCCACTTCAAATCCAGCATCATGCAATAAGTGAATTAATTCTTCATCTAATTGTAAAAAAGGTTCACCGCCGGTAAAAACAACGTAGGGGGTACCTCCAGAACGCTGCTCTTTTTCCCGTTGAGGCCAGGTGTCAATAATGGCATCAGCCAGGTGACGCACATCAGGAAATTTTCCTCCGCCTTCGCCGTCAACACCGACAAAATCTGTATCACAAAATGGGCAGACCGTTTTATGCCGATCTTTTTCCAGACCACTCCATAAATTGCAGCCGCTAAAGCGACAAAATACAGAAGCTCGTCCGGTTTGTGCTCCTTCACCCTGGAGGGTATAAAATATTTCTTTAACTGAATAGCTCATGTTTTATTAGTCTGTTTTATTAAGCACAGTTAATCCGGCAAGGCCGGGCCTTCTTCACCCCAGCATAAGACAGCACCACAACCTGGTGTTTCAAATAAATCGATGCGATCCAATTGCGGCATAGCATCAGCCATTTTATTTTTAATCCAGTACAATACGCCCGTAACATCTGCTTCATCCAGACCATCAAGCAAGTCCAGCTGATGATGATCGAGTTGTTCATATATAGGCTTAAAGAGGGATTTGACATCGCCATAATCCACAGTCCAGCCCATAACTTCATCCAATTCGGCCGTCAGATGCAGGCGAATCAAGTAACTATGTCCATGTAACCGGCGCCTTTTATCACCCTTGGGAACCTGTGTCAGACGCAATGCACTTTCAAAACGCTGTTCTTTCCAGATACGATAATGATCGCCATTATAATGACAGCCTGAGGTATGGGTTTCATAGACCGTTACCCAGGAGAGTTGTTTAAACACGGGTTTTATTCGCTGCCAAATCCAGTTTGCCAGTACTTCTGAAGTCGGATTTTCCAGTCCGGCAATATCGTTTATGCAGGTATAATCAAGCTGCTCATGCAGGGGCTGCCAGAACAAATCAATCTGCTCAAAAGCAACCCCCATATCTGCCATCTTTTTATGCACATCATCCTGCTCACTATTTAAGTCCTGATTGGCATGTAAAATAACTTCAAAACCATGGCCATGCATACGCCCGCATTGATGGCCCTCAGGGACATTGGGTAATTGATGAGCTGCTTCAAAACGATAACGACGCCAGATATGGGCATGCCCATTATTATCTAAATCGACACCACTGTCATGGGTACTTTGAATGGCCACTCGATCAATGCCTGACAGATCGATTTTTTCATGGACCCAGCGAGCCAGATTTTCATCTGTTGGTATGTCAATATGTTCGTTTAGAAAAGTGTAATTTAAGGGAGCAATGGTCGTCTGCAGATGATTTTTAAGAAAACTAACCGGTTCCTGACCTGTTTTCTCAATATTGGGCATCGGTACTCTGACCGAAGCACTATAGCTATGACCATGCAGCCTGGCAGCAGAATGTGTTTCAGGTAATATATTAATTTGACAGGCAGATTCAAACGGCACTGTCGCCAGATAAAATAGTTTATCACTCATTAATGGGAAGCCCTTAGCCTAATTTGAAGTACGAAATAATTTAATGAATTAGTCTTTAAAAAACTGAAAGCGTTCAATCAGCGGATCCGCTCTATTAGCTTCAGCAAAACCTTTAGCTCGCAAAAGACAAGCCTGACAATGACCACACGGCGGCTGCTCACCATTATAACAGGTATGAGTATAAGCCATAGCATCCATTGCTCCGAGTTTTTCAGCCATCATCACGGTGTCAGACTTATTCAGGTTCATCAGGGGGGTATGAATGGTGATATTGTATTCCATACCCAGTCTTAGAGTCTGTTCCAGCGAACTCAGTGTATTTTCCCGACAATCGGGATAACCACTATAGTCTGTCTGAGTAACTCCGGTAAGCAAATGTTTAATGCCTCGCTGATAGGCATATGCTGCGGCAAAAGTCAGAAAGATTAAATTGCGCCCCGGAACAAAGGTGTTGGGTAATTGTGCTGTACCATTAATTTCTTCAGCAGCAGCGGCATCATCAGCCACATCAATATTATCTGTCAGCGCATTCCCCCCCAGAGCCGAGAAAGTATCAATGGGTAGAATTTCATGTGCAACAGCAGCAATTTCGGATACTTTTTTTGCTGATTCCAGTTCAATTTTATGTCTTTGACCATAGTCAAAACTCAAACTACTGGTATTTTCACGTCCAAACTCATTAATGGCCCAATATAAACATGTGGTGGAATCCTGACCACCAGAAAGAACGACCAATGCCTTATTCATAGCTTAATTTATACCTTGCTTCAGGGAGTTTTTTTATACTATTAATTGAAAAATAAGTATACTGTAAATCAATTAAAATCACCTGCTAT